>JBHEOL010000121.1:0-4275 GCA_046261635.1 Thermoanaerobaculia bacterium
CGAAGGAGAGAGCTTCGACGAGATCGCGATCCTCTACCGCTCGCACTATCAGTCGCTCGAGCTGCAGATGGAGCTTTCGCGCCGCAACATCCCCTACATCATCCGGTCCGGCGTCCGCTTCTTCGAGCAGGCGCACGTGAAAGACGTGGTTTCCTATCTGCGGATTCTCGAGAATCCGCGCGACGAGCTGTCGTGGATCCGGGTCATGAAGCTCTACCCGAAGGTCGGCGACACGACCGCAAGGAAGATCTGGGACGCGATCGGTAACGCCCCCGACCCGCTCGGGGCCTTCCTTCACGGAAGCGGAAAGAGCGGCGTGCGCGCCACGAGCAAGTCCCTCACCTCGCTCCGCTCGACCCTCGGCGCTCTATCGAGCGAGGCCATGCGCCGCTCCGCCTCCGAGTCGATCCGCTATATCGTCACCGAGGGATACGCCGACTACGTCCGGAGCCGCTTCCCGAACTTCTCCGCGCGACTCGACGACCTCGAGCAGCTGGCACTCTTCGCCGAGAAATTCGGAAGCGTCGAGGAGCTTCTCGCCGAGCTCTCCCTCGCCAACCCGATCGCCGGCGAGGACGTCGCGGTCGCCGCCCCCGACGACGAGCGCGTCATCCTCTCCTCGGTCCACCAGGCGAAGGGGCTCGAATGGAGAAACGTCTTCATCATCGGGCTCAACGACGGGCGATTTCCCTCGGCGCGCGCCATGCGGGTGCCGGGCGGGATCATCCGCGTTCCCGGAACCGAGGCGCGGCTGCCCGAGACCGAGGAGGAAACCGAGGCGCTGATGACCCGCCCGGCAAATCCCGAGGAACCGCTCACCGAAATCATCGTCCCCGGCGAGGAGGAGGAGCGGCGGCTCTTCTACGTCGCGATCACCCGCGCGAGGCAGGAGCTCTATCTCGTTCACCCCGTCCTCGAGCGCGAGCGCTCTCAGATGGACGTCCTCGCCCCGCCGTCACGGTTCCTCCGCGAGCTTCCGGAGGATCTGATGGAAAAGTGGCTCGTCGAGTAAAGTGGCGGAGGCTTCAGCCTCCGCTGACCCCGCGCCCGAAGTCCGATCTTCCGATTCTCGACCTCCTCGAGTCGCGCGGCCTCTCGCGCCGCTGTGGCGTTCCCTTCAAGGGAGTAAACTCTCCCGATGCAAATCGCACAGTTTCTTTGCCTTCCCCTGCTGGCTCTGCTCGCCGGCTGCGCTTCGAGCGGCCCTTCCTCGGTCATCGATGGCAGCCGGGGCGGGGTGCCGATGGCTTTCGGCGGCGCCGGGCTGGTCGACCGGATGGTGACCCCACCCCGTGCGGAGATGGGGAGCCAGGTCACAGTCCGGTTCCTGTTCACGAACGTTTCGGACCGCGACCAGTACGTCGCGAGCCTTCGGGTGACTCAATCGAGCGCGGGCTCGACGCGCCTGCGCATCGAGCCGGCCGGAACGAAGGTCGACCGGACCGTCGAGCCGGGAGAAGACATCGAGATCGACGTCCGGCTCACCGTCTACAGATCGCGGCCGATGTCGGGCGAGCCCCAGCAGGCCGGCGTCCGGCTCGACACACGGCTTCTGATGAGGGACGGAACGGCATACAGCTATCCGATCGAGATTCCGGTCGACCTCGCCAGTTACTGAGGTGGATGGGGCCGGGCCAGGCGACGAAGCGCAGCCCGGGGAAAATCGCCGCGACCGTCACCAGCCCCTGCTCCACGATGACGGCCCCATGGGCATTCCTGATTTCGGCGATCTGCGATAGCATCGCCTCCCGGGTGCGCACTCCCCGCGTGCCCTTCCCTAGCTCCCTCCAGGAGGAACTCTAGATGTCCAATGGAATCGTGAACGTACCAAGACCGATCAATGAGCCGGTCAAGTCCTACGCCCCGGGGTCGCCCGAAAAGGCGTCGCTCAAGAACCGCCTCCACGAGATGATGAACGAGACGATCGAGATCCCTCTCATCATCGGCGGAAAGGCGGTGCGCAGCGGCAACACGGCGCAGGCCGTCTGCCCCTTCGATCACAAGACGGTTCTGGCGACCTACCACCAGGCAGGCAAGAAGGAAGTCGAGATGGCCGTGAAGGCCTCTCAACAGGCGTGGAAGACATGGTCGGAGATGGCGTGGGAGGACCGCGCGGCCGTGTTCCTCAAGGCAGCCGACCTTCTCGCGGGCCCGTGGCGGGACACCGTGAACGCCGCGACGATGCTGAATCAGGCGAAGACGGTCCATCAGGCGGAGATCGACTCGGCCTGCGAGTTGATCGACTTCCTCCGGTTCAATCCGCACTACATGCAGTTCGTTTACGGGCAACAGCCCGAGAGCGCGCCGGGCATGTGGAACCACGTCGAGTACCGCGCCCTCGAGGGGTTCGTCTTCGCCGTAACTCCGTTCAACTTCACCTCCATCGCGGGGAACCTGCCGACCGCGCCCGCCATGATGGGGAACGTCGTCCTCTGGAAGCCGGCCTCCTCGTCGGTTCTTTCGGCGTACTACCTCATGAGGATGTTCGAGGAAGCGGGCCTTCCGCCAGGGGTCATCAACTTCCTTCCCGGCCGCGGCTCGCAGGTCGGTGACCCGATTCTCGACAGCCCGCTTCTCGCGGGCGTTCACTTCACCGGCTCGACCGGGGTCTTCCAGTCGATGTGGAAGAAGATCGGCGAGAACATCGCGCGCTACAAGAGCTATCCGCGCATCGTCGGCGAGACGGGAGGCAAGGACTTCATCTTCGCCCACCCCTCCGCTGATCCGCAGGCTCTGGTCACCGCGCTCGTCCGAGGAGCGTTCGAGTATCAGGGGCAGAAATGCTCCGCCGCGTCGCGCGCCTACATCCCGAAGTCGCTCTGGAACAAGGTCAACCGCGGCCTCGGCAAACAGCTCGGCGAGATCAAGATGGGGCCGCCGACCGACTTCCGGAACTTCTTCTCCGCCGTCATCGACGAAGGGGCCTTCAAAACGATCAAGAGCTACATCGACCACGCGAAGCGCTCACCCGACGCCGAGATCCTTTACGGAGGAACCTGCGACTCGAAGAAGGGTTACTTCATCGAGCCGACCGTCATCCTCACGAAGAAGCCGAACTACAAGCTGATGTGCGAGGAGATCTTCGGGCCGGTCCTGACGATCTTCGTCTACGACGACAAGAAGATGGACGAGACGCTCGACTCGCTGGACACGGCCTCGCCGTACGGACTGACCGGCGCCATCTTCGCCCGCGACCGCGGCGTCATCGCGGACCTCTCCAGGCGCCTGCGTCACTCGGCCGGAAACTTCTACATCAACGACAAGCCGACCGGCGCCGTCGTCGGCCAGCAGCCTTTCGGCGGCGCTCGCGCTTCCGGCACGAATGACAAGGCCGGCTCCTACGTCAACCTGATCCGCTGGACCTCCATGCGCTCGGTCAAGGAGACCTTCGTTCCGGCCACCCACTTCTCCTACCCCTTCCTCGGCGAGGAATAACCCACAGTGGCGGAGGCTTCAGCCTCCGCCCTCGTGGGTGGGGGTGTGGCGGAGGCTTCAGCCTCCGCCCCCGTGGGTGGGAGGGTCGGCGGAGGATGAATCCTCCGCCACGTTCCCGTCATCCCGCGCATTTCAACTTTTGACGGTTCCGCGGACGCCCCCCGACTACGATTCCGATGTGAGTCTCAAGCCCCTTCTCCAGGAACTCTGGCAGCGCCGCGACTGCACGCTTTCCCCCTCGTTCGGCGTACCGTTCGCCGAGCTCTCCCTTCCCGCCGACCTCGAGGAGTACTTCCGCTTCTGCGGTGGCGCCGAGCTTTTCCAGGGATCACCCGCTCCGCTCCGGCTCGGGGGACCGATGGAATTCGTGCCGGCCGACCCGCTGATCCACGGGCGCGTGGTCGGCTCGATCACGGCCGCGTGGCACGTCGTGGGGCGACGATCGGGCGATTCCTTCCTCACGGTCGACCTCGATCCTGCCCGGCTCGGAAGGGTCTACGACAGCTCGTGGGACCACCACGGAATCGAGGGTCATTGCCCGATCATCGCCCGCTCGTTCACCGAGCTGCTGCAGACGATCGTCTCCCGCGGACACGGCGCGCCGTGGTGGCACGAACCGTCGTGGCCCCCGCTCGGTGACGCCTTCGACTGACCCGCCCGCTCTTCCTCGCTTATCATCGCGCGCGATGGAGAAACTCTGGACGCGCGCGTTTACCCTCTCCATCCTCTCCACCGCATCGGTCTTCGTCGGGATGTACCTGCTCATCCCCGCGCTCCCACCGTGGGCAGCGAAGCTCGGCGGATCGAACACCACGGTCGGACTGATCGTCGGGATCTATT
>JBHEOL010000144.1:0-5354 GCA_046261635.1 Thermoanaerobaculia bacterium
CTGTGAAAGAAACCAGAGGGGCCGCGCTGGTGGAGCTTGCGAGGCGAGATCAAGGAGCGAGGAGGAGGCGATGCGGTGGCATCGTTGACGACGAGCGACGCGGAGATCGCCCGCAACCTCCACCAGCCCTTCGGGTTGCGCAGCCCCTCTGGTTTCTTTCACAGCCTCTAAGGAGGCGTGCGACGTAGTCGTCGAACGCGAGGGTGTTGCCAGCCGACGAAGGATCTCAAAATTGCAGGATCGTGTTGGTCGGGGTGGGGGACACCGCAGGTGGCAGGATCCTGCCATTTTGAGATCCTTCCGTCGCGCCCACCGATCCGTGGGATCCGCCATTCCCGCGGCGCTCCCTCAGGATGACCGGAGGGGGCCACGCCTCGCGATCGTCATGAAGCTTTCGTCTCGCCCGGCTCCACTTCTGCCTTCTGCCTTCTGACTTCTGACTTTTCTTCTGGCTTCTGGCTTCTGGCTTGCCTCTATTTTCCTTCCGCCACGGCCATCGGTCCCTTTTTCGACTCTCCCATCGCGCAGTTCCCCTGGAAGACCGCACCTTCTTCGATGATGAGCGCCGGGGTGTCGAGGTCGGCGTAGACCTTGCCGCTCCGATGGACTTCGATCTTCTGGTCCGCCTTCACTTTCCCCTTGACGGTGCCGCTGATGGCAATCCGACCGACGTGAACCTCGCCATCGATGACGGCGGTCTCTCCGACGATCAACTCGTTCTTCGAGGTGATCTTGCCGTTGAACCGGCCATCGATCCGCATCGTGTCCTCGAACTCGAGGTCGCCCGTGAAACTGGAGCCGCGGTCGAGAAATCCATTGAGCTCCCCCCCCTGCTTCGTTTTCATCATCGTTTCCTCCCGCTCAGCTCATCGTGGAGCCGGATCAACTCGTCCTCGCTGTTGAATATGATGCGGATGACTCCGCCCCGCCGCTTGCGGTCGATCTGGACGCGGGTGCTCAGCGACCGCGTCAGCTTCTCCTCGGCGTCGCGGGTGAAAACGTCCTTGAGCGTCTCCTTCTTCTCCGCCTTCGGGGGCCCGCCCGCCGCCAGGGCTTCGGTCTGCCGGACGTTGAGCCCCTGCCTGACCACCCTCTGCGCGAGCGCTTCGAGCTTCTTGCGGTCGCTGACCGCGAGCAGAGCCCGGGCATGCCCCATCGATAATTGCCCGTTCGCGACGAGCTTCTTCACCGGGTCGGGGAGCTTGAGAAGGCGAAGGGCATTCGCGATCGTCGACCGTTCCTTCCCCACCCGCCGCGCGATCTCCTCCTGCGTGAGGTGGAACTCGTCGTGAAGCTGGCGGTACGCGACCGCTTCTTCGATCGGGTTGAGGTCGGCCCGCTGGATGTTCTCGATGAGCGCGATCTGAAGAATGTCGCTCTGGGTGGCGCCTTCCTTGACGACCGCCGGAATCGTGGTCAGGCCCGCCTGCCTCGCTGCGCGGAAGCGCCGCTCGCCCGCGATCAGCATGTAGCGATCGCCCTTTCGCGACAGCAGCACCGGCTGCACGACGCCGTGCTCCCGAATGCTCTCGGCCAGCTCGGCGATCAGCGTTTCGTCGAAGTACTTGCGCGGCTGCGAGGGATTCGGATCGATCTTCGCGATCGCGATCTCCGCCCCGCCGGCGCGCGGAAGAGGCGCCGCCGCATCCTTGCCGGGTATCAGTGCGCTCAACCCGCGCCCGAGAACCTTTTTCTGTTGAGCCATCTCCCGTCCCTCAGTCGATCACGGTCTCGGACCGTCGTATGAATTCCTGCGCGAGCTGGATATACGCCTCGCTTCCACGAGAACGGATGTCGTACAAAAGGATCGGCTTGCCGAACGACGGCGCCTCGCCGAGACGCACGTTCCGCGGGATGACCGCTTCGTACACCACGTCGCCAAAATAGCCACGGATCTCCTGCGACACCTGCCGCGAGAGGTTCACCCTCTCGTCGTGCATGGTGAGCGCGATCCCCTCGATCTCGAGCCGCGGGTTCAAACTATCCCGCACCCTCTCGACCGTGGCCATGAGCTGGGAAATACCCTCGAGCGCGAAGTACTCGCACTGGAGTGGGACGAGCACCGAATCGGCAGCCACCAGCCCGTTGACCGTCAGCAGACCGAGCGACGGAGGGGAGTCGATCAGGATGTAGTCGAAGTCCCCCCTCACCGGCTCGAGCGCCTCCTTCAACCGATACGCTCGATTCTCCGCATCCGACAGGTCCATCTCGGCAGCCACCAGATCGACCGATGACGGCGCCAGCTTCAGCATCGGAAGCTCGGTGTCGAGAATGATGTCCCTCAGATGGAGCTCCCCGATCAGGACCCGGTAGATCGAGTTCTCGTCATTCTTCGGATACCCCATCCCGGAGGTCGCGTTCGCCTGCGGATCGAGGTCGATCAGAAGGACCCTTCTCTCCGCCGCCGCGAGCGAAGCTCCAAGGTTGATCGCGGTCGTCGTCTTGCCGACGCCACCTTTCTGGTTGGCAAGGGAGATGACTTTACTCATGAATTCTCACGCGGCGTCTTTCGGAGGACGATCAGGGTATGCCCCTCTCCCCGCGGAAGCGGAACGGCTTCAGCCAGCTCGAACCCTTCGATGACCGGCGCCTCGGGACTCCCTTCGAACAAAGCAACTCTCCCACCCTCCGTGAGAAGCGGCTCCACCAGGGGAACCCACTTTTCCGGATGACCGACGGCTCTGGACGTGACGAGGGTGAAATGGCGCTGCGCGAGTCGCGCGGCGAGTCTTTCCAATCTATCACCGTGAACTTCGCACTGTAAACCGCATACGCGGGCCGCCTGCTTGAGGAACGCCCACTTCTTCTGATCCGACTCGACGAGGACGAAATGCGCCTCCGGGTGCGCGATCGCCATCGGAATCGCCGGCAGTCCGCCGCCGCTCCCGAAATCGAGAACCGGACCTTCCGGCGCAAGCCGCTCTCCCGCGAACAGAGCCTCGCCGATGTGCGCGTCGAGGTTGCGCCGCGCCTCCGGTCCGATGAGATTGATCTTCGCCGTCCACTCGAGAAGGAGACGCCTGTAGGCGTCGATCCTCTCCTCCACGCTTCCGTTCAACTCGCGCTCTCCGCAGCCGAAGCGCCCTTTCCGCGCAGATGCATCCGCAGCACCGAGATCCCCGCCGGTGTCATCCCAGGAATCCGCGAGGCCTGCCCGAGCGAGGCCGGCCTCACCGAGGTGAGCTTCTCGACCAGCTCCCGGGAGAGACCGGGGCGCTGGAATGAGAAGGTGTGGGGAATGCGGAGATCCTCGTCCGCGCGGAACCGCTGCGCCTCGCGGGCTTGCTTCTCGACGTAGCCCGAGTAGCGGAGGCCGTTCAGAACGCCGTCGAGCTCTTCCTCCCCCAGGGACGCAGCGGCAGCAAGCGCCTCGTTCCAATGCCCCGAAGCGGCCGCTACCGAAGCGAACGCCGACCACGAGAAGTCCTGTCTTTGCAATAGTTTACCTACGTTTGAGGGCGCGTTGAGCGGCACGTCGAGTTGCTCGAACCAGGCCGTCGTCTCCTTGTCGGGAAGGAACTGGAGCGCTTCGAGTCTGGCCCTGGCGTCGGTGACCCGGTTGAGCCGGCTCTCGATGCGGCGGCGGCGCTCGTCGTCGAGAAGGCCTCTTTTTTCCGCGTGGTGAGAGAGCCGTTCATAGACCGAATCGCACCCGAGAAGGAGGCGATGCTCGGCGCGCGAGGTGAACATGCGGTAGGGCTCCTCGGTCCCGCGCGTGACGAGGTCGTCGATCATCACGGCTGCATAGGCTTCGTCGCGGCGAAGGATGAGCGGCTCGTGGTCGCGGAGGAGAGCGAGGGCGTTGAAGCCGGCAATGAGCCCCTGGGCAGCGGCTTCCTCATAACCGGAGGTGCCGTTGATCTGTCCGGCGAGGAAGAGGCCATCGACTCCGCGCACGGCGAGGGTGGGCTCGAGTTGCTGGGGATTGACGAAGTCGTATTCGACGGCGTAGCCGAGCCGGGCGATCTCGGCATTCTCGAGACCGGGGATCGAGCGGACGACGGCGAGTTGGATGTCCGCCGGCAGCGACGTCGAGATGCCATTGAGGTAGAGCCAGGGGTGGTCGAGGCCCTCGGGCTCGACGAAGACGAGATGGCGTTCCTTCTCGGGGAAGCGGACGACCTTGTCCTCAATCGAGGGGCAGTAGCGGGGGCCGACGCCCTGAATCTGGCCGGAGTACATCGGTGCCCGATGGAGGTTGGCGCGGATGAGGTCGTGGGCCTCGGGGGAGGTCGCGGACATCCAGCAATCGACCTGCGGGAGAGTGATGTGATCGGTCAGGATGGAGAAGGGGCGCGGCTTGGAATCGCCGGGTTGGGGGGTCATCCGGGAGTAATCGGCCGAGGTGCGAAGGACGCGGGGTGGAGTTCCGGTCTTGAGGCGGCCGAGGTGAAGACCGAGGTTGCGGAGGGAGTCGGAGAGGGTCTCGGCGGAGGGTTCGCCGAAGCGGCCGCCGACGGTCTGGGCGGGTCCGGAGTGCATGAGGGCGCGAAGAAAGGTTCCGGTGGTGACGATGACGACGGGGGCGTTGAGGGTCTGTCCGTCCAGGAGGCGGACGCCCTCGATGCTGTGGCCGTCGAAGAGGAGACGGTCAGCGATCCCCTCGACGATGGTAATGAGGGATTCGGCGCGGATGGCGTTCTGAACGGCGGCAGCGTAGAGGTCGCGGTCACACTGGGCGCGCGGCCCCTGGACGGCGGGCCCCTTGGAGCGGTTGAGGGTCTTGAACTGGATGCCGGCGGCGTCGGCGGTTTCGCCCATGAGTCCGCCGAGGGCATCGATTTCGCGGACGAGGTGGCCTTTAGCGAGGCCGCCGATGGCGGGGTTGCAGGACATGCGGCCGATGGCGTCGGCGGCCATGGTGAGCAGGGCGGTGGAGGCGCCGCCGCGGGCGAGGATGCGAGCGGCCTCGGCACCGGCATGGCCGCCGCCGATCACGATGGCGTCGAACGCTTTCAACATGGTTCCACGTGGAACGTGACGGCGGGGAGAAAAATTACGGGGAGAGAGAACGATAAGACTTATAGGACGAATAGGACCTATAGGACGAATAGGACAGATCAAAGGCGGGCTCTGCCTTGTCCTATAGGTCCTATTCGTCCTATTCGTCCTATTGGTCCTATCGTTCTCTCTCCCACGGTTCCACGTGGAACCCCCCGCCCTCCCCTACTTTCCGATACAGAACTTCGCGAAGATCTCCCGCAGCAGCTCCTCGGTCGTGATCTCCCCGGTCAGCAGACCCAGCGCTCGCGCACCCTCCCGCAGATCCACCGCCACCACTTCCTCGCTCGCCCCCTCCCTCACCCCCTTCAGCGCCGCCTCCACCCCCTCCCGCGCCTCGGCCAGCGCCCGCC
>JBHEOL010000149.1:0-5202 GCA_046261635.1 Thermoanaerobaculia bacterium
GCGGGACAACGCCATCTCGACGCCGCCACCTCCTCAACGATGAACCACATCGCCTCGTCGGCGGCGGCGCCGATCTGACGTCGTCCCGCCCGCAACGCGGCCCCTCTGGTTTCTTTCACAGCCTCTGAGTAGGGGAACCACGCTGGATCGCTGGTGTCGATTCGATGACCCCAGGTCGGGCGCGATCCCGAGAAGAGAAACAAGGGGGCAGGAGGCAGGGGGCGGGGGAACAGCGAGGCAACGAGCACGTTCCCTGGCCCCTGCCCCCTGCCTCCCGTCCCCTTCTTGATCACCACGGAAAGGGAGGTTGTATGTTTAGTTCGCTGAGCTTGTGGAGCCCTCACTCAGGCGGGTCCAGCACCACGAGGTCCCCGGCGGAGATCAGCCGCTCGCGTCCGTCGATGAGGATTCGGGCGTGGCCGTTCGCGTCGATTCCGCCCCAGAATCCCTCGATCCGTTCGCCATGCATGGTGAACCCGACGCGGTCGCCATCGCGATGGATCGTGAGCCCGCGCCATTGTTCGAGGGTGGAGTCGCGATCGAACGGGCGGAACAGCGCCGCGTCCATCGCTCCGAGGAATCCCTCGATCGCGGTCGGAAGATCGACGATCGAGGAGGTGGCCTCGGCGATCGAGATCGCTTCGGGCGGGGCTCCCTTGCCGAGCGGGAGCACGTTCAGACCGATCCCGATCGCTACGAATCCCTGATCCTCACGGCTGCGCGCTTCGATCAGGGTCCCGGCAATCTTCCGGCGGTCGACGAGGACGTCATTGGGCCACTTGATGTGGGCCTCGATTCCGTACACATCGCGGAGGAATCTCGTGATTGCGCACGCGAGCTCGAGAGGGAGGAGCGGAAGCTCCGTGAGAGGCCTCGCGTGGAGAATGCTGGCCCAGATTCCCCGCCCCGGAGGCGAGTGCCACGAGCGGGAGTCGCGCCCCTGGCCGGCCGTCTGTTCCAGCGCGATGATTGCGGCCGACGGAAGCGGAAGCTCGTTCTCGATACATTCGCCGATCACGCGCCGGGCGAGGACGTTGGTCGAGCCGACGACGGGGAGGAGGGCGATCGACTCGATGTTCTCGAGTCTGCTCGCCAACTCCTGCACGTCGATCCCGTTCATGCCGATGTCGCCGCCTGGTTCTGCCGCAGTTTTTCGAGCCGCTGTTCGAGCTCCTTCTGACGGTCCCGGGAGGCCTGGACGATGTGCTCGGGGGCGCGCGCGATGAACTTCTCGTCCGCCAGCCGGCTGCGCGCCGACTCGATCTCGCGCTCGAGCTGCTCGATTTGTTTCTGAAGCCTGGCCATTTCCTCGGCGGAGATCTCCTTGTTCGGCATCACGACGGCGATCTCGACGCCCGCGACGTGATCGCGGTGGGCGCCCTCCGGAATGGGCTCGTTGATGATGACCGCGTCGAGCCGCGCCAGGTCGCTCAGCAGGTACGCGCCCTCGCGGAACGCGCGGGCCCCCCGCTCGTGCGGGACGTCGAGATAAAGCGTGAATCGGTCCTTCGGCGAGTAGCCTCGCTCCGCGCGGAGGTTGCGAACCGTCCCGATGATCTGCTGCAGCGATCCGATGAGCCGCTCGGCTTCCGGATCCTCGAGCACTTCTTCGGCCACCGGGTAGGGTGCGACCATGATCGACGGTTCGACGCCTTCCAGCTTCAGCCAGATCTCCTCGGTGATGAACGGCATGAAGGGGTGGAGGAGGCGGAGCGAGCGATCGAGGACCTCGAGCAGGACCCTGCGCGCCTGTTTCAGCGCCTTCTTGTCGCCCTGGCGCTCGAGGAGCACCGGCTTCGCCATCTCGATGTACCAGTCACAGAACTCGTGCCAGAAGAACTGGTAGATCGCGTTGGCCGCCTCGTCGAACCGGTAGGCCGACAGAGAACGGTTCACTTCGCGGGTCGTCGCATTCAGCCGCGAGAGAATCCACCGCTCGACGGGCCTGAGGTCTTCGCGAACGATTGGATCAGCGTCCTCGAGCTCCGTGTCGACGTGCATCATCGCGAACCGCGAGGCGTTCCAGATCTTCGTCGCGAACGCCGAGTACCCCTGCATCCGGCTGCGCGCGAGAGGAATGTCGCGTCCCACCGAGACGGTCGCGAGCGTGAACCGCACCGTGTCCGCTCCAAACTCGTCGATCACCTCGAGCGGATCGATCACATTTCCCTTCGACTTCGACATCTTCTGCCCGTGCTCGTCGCGGACCAGGCCGTGGAGATGCACCTCGCGGAACGGAACCTCGCCCGTGAAGCGGAGCCCCATCATGATCATCCGCGCGACCCAGAAGAAGAGGATGTCGAACCCCGTGATGAGCGCGTCGGTCGGGTAGAAGATCCGGAAGTCGTCCGTCTTCTCTGGCCATCCCATCGTTGAAAAAGGCCAGAGCGCCGAGGAGAACCACGTGTCCAGAACATCCGTCTCCGCACGGAGCTCGCCGGCGCAGCCTTCCGGGCAGCTCGTCGGCTCGGTCTCGCTCACGATCAGCTTCCCGCAGACATCGCAGTGCCATGCAGGGATCCGGTGCCCCCACCACAGCTGGCGCGAGATGCACCAGTCGTGGATCTCTTCCATCCAATTGAAGTACGTCGACTCCCAGCTGTCCGGGATCAGCCGGATCCGGCCATCCTTCACCGCCTCGATCGCGGGACGCGCCAGCGGGTCGATCTTCACGAACCACTGCGTCGAGATCATCGGCTCGACGACCGTGTCGCATTTCCCGTGATGCCCGATGGCATGGGTGTGCGGCTTGACCTCCCCGAGTAGCCCCAGCTCCTTCAGCCGATCGAGCACGATCTTCCTCGCCTCGAACCGATCGATCCCTTCCACGCCCGCCCCAGCTGCCGCGGTCATCCGTCCTTGCTCGTCGATCACCTGGATCTCCGCGAGGTCGTTCCGCGTCCCCGACTCGTAGTCGTTCCGGTCGTGGGCCGGCGTGACTTTCACCACCCCGGTGCCGAATTCTCGGTCCACGAGAATGGGGTCCCCGACGATGGGAATCTCCCGGTCCACCAGGGGCACCCGCGCCGTCTTCCCGATGAGAGCCCGATACCGCTCGTCCTCCGGATGCACCGCCAGTCCCGTGTCGCCGAGCATGGTCTCCGGGCGCGTGGTCGCCACCGTCAGGTGACCGCTCCCGTCCGCGAGCGGATAACGGAACTCGTACAGCCGTCCATCCGTCTCGCGATACTCGACCTCGATGTCCGAGATCGCCGTCCGGCAATTCGGGCACCAGTTGACCATCCCCTTGCCGCGGTAGATGAGACCGTCCTCGTAGAGACGCACGAACACATGCCGGACCGCCTGCGACAGTCCTTCGTCGAGAGTGAAGCGCATCCGCGTCCAGTCGCACGAAGCGCCGAGCCGCTCGAGCTGGTGACGGATCACGTCACCATGCTCGTCCTTCCACTTCCACACCTGCTCGACGAACTTCTCGCGCCCCAGGTCCCATCGCGAGATTCCCTGGCGGTTGAGCTCCCGCTCGACCACCATCTGCGTCGCGATCCCCGCGTGGTCCGTCCCGGGGAGCCAGAGCGTGTTGAAGCCGCTCATCCGCTTCCAGCGGGTGACGATGTCCTGCAGCGTGTTGACCAGTGCGTGGCCGATGTGCAGGCGTCCGGTGACGTTCGGCGGGGGGATCACGATCGAGAATCGCGGCCGCTCCGCATCCGTGATGGGCGTGAACCATCCCGCCTCGTTCCAGCTCCGGTAGAGCCTGTCTTCGAAATCCTTCGGGTCGAATCGTGTGGAAAGCTCGATTTTGTCCATGGTTGAGAATCCTGCCGGGCAGGAGGCGGCATTATAAGAGGTTCCCAAGTGGCCGGGGCTTTCCAGCCCCGGTCTCGCGCCACGAAGCTGGGACCGTGAGCCGGCCATTAGCAGAGACTCCGGGACAGCATCTGAAAGTGGCGGCAACCGCCGGAATAAGAATCATCCCGCGCTTCTTCCCAACACGCGGACCATGCGCATCCTCGGAATCGAGACTTCCTGCGACGAAACCTCCGCCGCCGTCATCGACGGCGAGGGGCGCGTTCTCTCCAGCGCGATCTCGTCCCAGATCGAGCGTCACCGCCCCTTCGGCGGGGTCGTCCCCGAGATCGCTTCCCGCGAGCACCTCGAGAGCCTGATGCCGATCGTCCGGCGCGTTCTCGAGGACGCGGAGGTGAGAAAAGAGGAACTGGATGCGGTCGCGGTGACCGTCGGTCCCGGCCTGATTGGCGCGCTTCTCGTCGGAGTCGCCGCCGCCCAGGGCCTCGCCTGGGGACTCCGCATCCGCCTCATCGCGGTCAATCACCTCGAGGGACACGTCTTCTCACCCTGGCTCACGAGCGAGGGAGCCGCCCTTCCGCGGCCCGACCGGCTCCTGAGCCTGGTCGTCTCCGGCGGCCACTCCTCTCTTTACGAGGTGAGCGCGGGTGCCCCGCCCCGGATCCGGATGCTCAACCGGACGCGCGACGACGCGGCGGGAGAAGTCTTCGACAAGGTCGCCAAGTTCGTCGGTCTCCCTTACCCCGGGGGCCCCCACGTGGAAAGGGTCGCCCGCGACGGCGATCCGGCGCGATTCCCCTTCACGGTCGCAAAGCTGAAGGATGATTCCGCGGACTTCTCCTTTTCGGGGCTCAAGGCGGCCGCGATCCGCCTCGCTCGCAAGCTCGATCTCCCCCGGGGCGAGGAGCAGGCCGAGGAGACGCCGCTGCTCGCCGACTTCTGCGCGTCCTTCCAGAAGGCGATCGGGGATCAGATCCTCGACCGCCTCGACCAGGTATGGCACAAGCTCCCTCGTGGCGAGCGGCCCGGCGAGCTCGGGCTGGCCGGCGGAGTGGCTGCCAACGGTCCGCTCAGGGAGCGGATCGCCGCCTGGTGCGAGGCGAACGGCGTGGTGGCCAGGCTCCCGGAGCGCCGGTTCTGCACCGATAACGCCGCCATGATCGCGTTTGCCGGGCTCCAGCTCGAAGCCCGCGATCCGGTGGGCGATCCGAGGCGCCAGAAAGCAGCCTCGAGAATGCCCGTCGGAATCGTCTGACCCCTTCGAAACCTTTTTTCCGCCCCTCCGTCCTAGATATCGAAAGCGATATGGAGCGTCGCTGAAAGTCTCCAACCCTCCTACACTTGAAAGGCCCCGCGCGCGGCGGGGCCTTTCTTTTTGCGGCCGCGGCTTTCCAGTTGTGGCCGCGGCTTTCCAGCCGCGGGTCCCCCCCGGGG
>JBHEOL010000162.1:0-3642 GCA_046261635.1 Thermoanaerobaculia bacterium
GTCCATCGCCTGGTCCTCGGCCATCTCCTGCCCCGTCAGCTCGTACATCGTCGCCACCCAGTCGTGGTTGACGACGAGATGGTCGGAGACCGAGCCGGGGGCGACCTTCGACCCTGCGGGCGTGCCGTCGCCCCACCGCACGATCAGCGGCACGCGATGCCCCCCTTCGTAGACGGAGGCCTTGTAGTCGCGGAACGGCCCGTTGTTGTCGTGGCGCGGATCGCCGTACTCGAGCACGTTCGGCCAGAGCGCGCCGTTGTCGCTGGTGAAGAAGATGATCGTGTTCCCCAGCAGCCCCTCGTCGCGCAACTTGGCGACGAGCGCACCGAGCTGCAGGTCGAGCTCGTAGAGGACGTCCGACGTTCGACCGCCGGTGACCGACCCTACTGGCGGAGAAAATCCCTTAGGCCCCCTCTTCACTCACTATAATTTGGAAAATGGAAGCCCCGACCCTATTGACGGTGACGGAAGACCCCACTCGGGCGCCTGCTATGATCGTGGGCCTTCCATGATCGAGGTCGAAGACCTTTCCTACCGCTACCCGAGTGCCTCTGAGAAGGCGGTCGCATCGCTCTCCTTTTCGGTGGCGAAAGGGGAGATCCTCGGATTTTTGGGCCCCAACGGAGCGGGGAAGAGCACGACGCAGAAGATCCTCACCGGCCTGCTTCCCGATTACACCGGGTCGGTCCGCGTCCTCGGTCGCGAGGGCCGCAGCTGGCGGCGCTCCGACTACGCGCGCATCGGTATCTCGTTCGAGTTCCCGAACCACTACCTGAAGCTCACCGGGCGTGAAAATCTGATGTTCTTTCGGGCGCTTTATCCCGGTGTTACGGCTGATCCCATCGAGGTGCTCGAGCAGGTCGGACTCGCCGCCGACGCCGACAAACGGGTCGGCGAGTACTCGAAGGGGATGCGGAATCGGTTGAACCTCGCGCGCTCGCTGCTCCATCACCCGGAGCTCCTCTTCCTCGACGAGCCGACTTCCGGGCTCGACCCGGGGACGAGCCGTCTCATCCGCGATCTGATCCTGCAGCGTCGCAAATCGGGAGCCACCGTGTTCCTCACGACGCACGACATGGATGCCGCCGAGGAGCTCTGCGACCGCGTCGCCTTTCTGGCCGGCGGCTCGATCCGCGTGATCGATTCTCCCCGTGTATTGCGGCTCCGCTACGGGCGACGCGTGGTTCGGGTCGAGCTGGATCGGGAGGGGCAAATCGACTCCCGAGAGTATCCGCTCGAGGGGCTCGGCGAGAATGGCGATTTTCTCGCCGCCATCCGACGGAAAGAGCTCCAGACGATCCACTCCCAGGAAACATCGCTCGCGGAGATCTTCATCATGGTCACGGGACAGAGGCTGCAATGAGGCGTTTCGCGGCCCTGCTGGCTGCTGACGTTCGGCTGCAGTTTCGCTACGGACTCTATGCCGTGAGCATCGCAATGGTTCTCATCTGGGGAGCGCTGCTCGGCGCTATCACCCAAAGAGTGGAACTCAATTCGGCTCTGCTCGTTCCGCCATTCGTAACCCTGAACCTGTTGATCACGACGTTTTACTTTTTCGCGGCGCTCGTCCTGTTTGAAAGGGCCGACGGAGTTCTCACGGCGCTCGCCGTCACTCCGCTCCGTCACTCCGAGTACCTGCTTTCCAAGGCGCTGACCCTCGCGGTGCTGGCAACGGCCGAGACGCTGCTCATTGTGGCGTTCCTCTTCGGCAGCGAGCCGAGATGGGCGCTGCTCGTCGCTGGCACGCTCCTGCTGTCGGTTCTCTTCGCTCTCGCGGGCTTCGTCGCGGTCATCCGCTTCGACTCGATCAACGCGTTCCTCTTCCCCTCGGTTGCAGCGGCGGTGCTGCTGCTTCTCCCGCTTCTCGGTCACTTCGGATTCATCCCGTCGCTCGTGATGGTCGTTCATCCGGCGCAGCCGGCCGTCGCGTTGATCGCCGCCGCGACCTCCGGAGATGAGCCGCGACTCGCGCCAGCGATGATTGCCGGGGCGGTCGCATGGATCGCGCTTCTCACTCTCTTTTCAGTCCGGGAGTACGAGCGATTCGTCGTGAGGCGGGGATGATCGCGAACGTCGTATTGCTGCTCCGGAAGCTCGGCCCGCTCGACGTGCGGAACATTCGGCGTGACCCACTTCTCGTCTGGGTCGCCCTCCTCCCCCCGGCTCTCGCCCTCATCTACGGACTTCTCGTTCCGCGGCTTCGCGAGCTCCTTCTCCATGAGTTCCAGTTCGATCTCGCGCCGTTCTACCCCCTGATCATGAGCACGTTCGTGACTGCCGCGCCGGGCATGATCGGCATGGTGATCGGATTCCTTCTCCTCGACGAGAGGGACGACGGCGTTCTGACGGCGATCGGCGTCACGGCAGTCGGTCCCGCCGACTACCTGGCCTACCGCCTCTCTGTTCCGATGATCGCAGGCTGGCTGATGACCGTCGCCTGCTATCCCCTGGCCGGATTGGCGCCGCTCCCTCTCGTCGACCTGGTTGCAATCGCCGCGGTTGCGGCGCTCTCCGCTCCGATCGTGGCGCTCTTCCTCGCGACGTTCGCCGAAAACAAGGTCTCGGGATTCGCGATGGTGAAGGTTTCGAACACGATCAACATGGCACCGGTCGCGGCGTGGTTCTTCGATCCTCCGCTGCAGTGGATCGTGGGAATCGTGCCGGCCTACTGGCCGATGAAGATGCTGTGGCTGGCTGCCGAGAGGGAGCGGTACGCGGCCTATGCAGCCGCAGGGGTCGCGGTGAACATTCTGGTCATGCTCTGGTTCATGCGCCGCTTCCGGCACAGGATCGACCGCGCTTCCTCCTGATGAAAGAGCTCGGAACCGCCACGTCGATGGCGAGCTGCCCCGCCGACCTCGCGGCGGAGGAGTTCCTTTCGGCCGGTTTCATCGGAGGGTGAGTCTTCCTTTCCCCAAGTTACGATGAACCCGGAGACTCAGAGCTCCGAGGGTCAGACCACGGGATAACCCTTCGCCTGTGCGCTCGGTGCTTGCCGCCCTGCGACGCCGAACATCTAATATGGGCGATGGCGGCCGCGAGCTCGACCGACGCGCGCGGCGCGGCGCTCATCCCGAGCGCCGGGGAGGTTCCGGAGACATCACGACTCCCGCCCGGTTCAACGGCAAGCAGCCAGGACGAAAAACACGAACAGGAGGATCCTTCGATGAAAATAACCAGCCACTCGTTCGAGAACGGCGCGCGCATTCCCGCCGCCAACGCGATGGGAGTCCCGGGGGCCGAGGGTCCCGTGCCCGGCCCGAATCGCAACCCCCACCTCGCGTGGTCCGACGCTCCCGAGGGAACGCGCTCGTTCGCGGTCCTCTGCCACGACCCCGACGTGCCGTCGCGACCGGATGACGTCAACAAGGAAGGGCGCTCAGTGCCTTACGACCTGCCGCGCGTCGATTTCCATCACTGGGTGCTCGTCGATATCCCGCCGGAGACGACGGAGATCGCCGAGGGCGCCGACTCCGACGGCGTGACGCCGCGCGGCAAGAAACCCGGCAAGGCCGCGACCGGCGTCCGCGGGATCAACGATTACACGTCGTGGTTCGCAGGCGATCAGGGGATGGCGGGCGACTACGGCGGCTACGACGGGCCGTGGCCGCCGTTCAACGACGAGCGGCTGCACCACTACCG
>JBHEOL010000164.1:0-3530 GCA_046261635.1 Thermoanaerobaculia bacterium
AGACAGGAGCGAATCCGATCGTGTCGCCCACGGGCGACCAGAGCTTTTTTCCGCTGCTCCTTCTCCGTTCCCGCCTCTTTCGTGAGTACGGTCCGAAAGGCCTCAGGGAGGAAGCGGAAAGGGTCGCAAGCCCGCTCGTCGTCTCGTGGCACAAAGGCGTTTCGGCGCAGGAGACCGCCGGCGAAACGACGTTCCGCTGGGTTTCACGCGAGGGGGAGATGATGATTCACAACACCGGGAAGACCACTCGCGTGGCCGAGGTGGCCTTCGAGGTGGAGACAGGGCGGGACGAGCCATCGACGCTCGAGATCTCCGGCGCCCTCTCGGAGCGGCTCCGCCTCGGAGCCGAACCGGTTCAGATCCGGCGGGTCGTTGCCCTCGCTCCGGGTGGGCATCGACTGCGGTTCCGGTCCGACGCAAGGCCGCTTGCCGTGCCGACGGATCCGAGGGTGCTGGTCTTTCAGATCAGCGGTGTTTCCGTGCGGGACGCCAGTCGGCCTCCCTAGCGTCTGGCCGTATTCACCCCCGCGATTCCTACTGAGCGGCCGGAGCTTGCGAACCAGCCCGAAGGGATGCCGACCCTATTTCTCCTCGACGAAGACGTAAATCGCGATGGACTCGCCTTTTCTGTTGGCGCTGGTTCCGAGGAATGCATTCGCGACCTTGGCGCCCGTGGTCGGCTCCACCACTTGCTGGAGGAGAACTCCGTTTGCCCCGAGCGCGGCCGCTTTCTTGCGCATCGAAGCGAACATCTCGGCCTCGTTGGTCATCGAGTAATCACCCGCGGAAGTCAGAAGAGCCACCTCTTCATAGCGCCCCGGGATCTGGTCGGCGGTCCGGTAGATCTTCACCTGGTCCTCGGTGATCGGCGGGCGGGCCGAGCCGCTCAGCATCGTGGCCTGGGTGGATACGCAAGCTCCCAGGAGGAGGAGGGCAGTCGTGACGAGTAGAAAGGTCGCATACCGAGGGGTATTCATCTCGAGACTCCTTGACACCGCGTTTCGATTGTCGGGGGGGGCTTCGATCCTTATACAGAGTTCGCCGCCGGCGAGCTAGCCGGAAAAAATGGTGAGATGGAGGATCGGTTCTGGCGAGTTTCGGTTCGAGCCGCGGCGGAGGGCTTCCGAATGGGAGAGACGGCTGCATCGGGGCGGGCGTCTGGCCCTGATGCGGGCGAACTGGTACCGTCGCTGAAAATCCTGGAGAGAAGATCGAGAGAGGTCACACCATGAAGATCAAAACCGCGGACTTCCGGGTCCCGCCTGGAAAGAAGGTCGACCTCGGAAAGTGGCCGACCAGCGTGAAGCCGGTTTACGACTCGAAGAAGGATTACGACAAGCTCCTCAAAGGGCAGGTCGAGGAGCTGATTGGGCTGCAGAATCTCCAGTACGCCTCGAACCGCTACGCCGTCCTGCTGATCATCCAGGGGATGGATGCGGCGGGGAAGGATGGCGCGATCCGCCACGTCATGTCGGGCATCAATCCTCAGGGCTGCCAGGTGTTCAGCTTCAAGCAGCCGAGCGCCGAGGAGCTGGACCACGATTTTCTATGGCGCACGAACCGGCGCCTGCCGGAGCGCGGGCGGATCGGTATCTTCAACCGGTCGTACTACGAAGAGGTGCTCGTGGTGCGCGTGCATCCGGAGATCCTTCGGGGCCAGGCACTCCCGGAGGAGCTCGTGGATGAGAAGACGATCTGGGAGGAGCGGTTTCGCTCGATCGTCGACATGGAAGCGCACCTGCACCGCAACGGCACGCGGATCGTCAAGATCTTCCTCCACCAGTCGAAGGAGGAACAGCGAAAGCGATTCCTCAAGCGCATCGAAGATCCGGACAAGAACTGGAAATTCGCTCCATCCGACGTCGAAGAGAGAGAGCTCTGGGACGATTACATGCATGCCTACGAGGAGTGCCTGAGCGCCACGAGCACCGACGATGCACCGTGGTACGCAGTTCCCGCCGATGACAAGAAGAACGCGCGGCTCATCATTTCCGAGATCCTCCTGGATGCGTTCAAAGATCTGAAGATGTCCTACCCGGAGCCGAGCGCCGCGCGGAGGGAGGAGCTGCAGGCGATCCGCGAGAGGCTGGCGAAGTAGGGGACACACCGGGGTGGCGGACAGGTTACGGTCCGCGTCCACCGTCGCGATCGCGGGAGCTCGCCGCCACTGAAAGGCGTGCTGGACGCCCCCGGCGAATCGGATTATCCGGCCAGCGCTCGCGTCATCGGCCTCACCAGGACGCCGAAAATGCTCCCGGCGGGAAGACCGCGGCCGAGGCGGCGGAGGCGCGCGAGCTGTTCGCCCGCGCAGGTTCCGGCGGCCAGGGCGGCGGTCCAGCCGCTCGCGCCGCCGCTGGTGGCGCCGGTGATCATTCCGAGAAGGGCGAAGGTGAGGATGAGCCACGCGGTTCGTTTTCCCCAGAAGATCGGATCGAAGCCGTAGCGTGCGGCCAGATCGAGTTGCTCGCCGGGAGAGAGGAGTGCGAGGTAGGGCTCGCGGAGGCGATAGGCGTCGCGCCTGGCGACCGACGGCTCGATCGGCAACGGGCCGAGTTTCGGTCCGGCTTTGCGGCCCCCTCCGCTCACTTGCCGAATCGTCTCGGCGACGAGGACGACGGGAAAGGAGCCGATGGGTCTCCCGGTCGACATCGCGTAGCCGAAACGGAGGAGTGATTCGGCGAAGAAGTAGAGACCGGGGAGGAGCAGGGGTGTCCGGAAAGGCGGGGTGGCGCCCGCGGCAGATGCCATCGTGTAGAGAAGCGACGGGACTCCCCAGATGAAGAGCGGGATGATCGAAATGAGGGTGAGGCGCGAGGCGCTCACTCCGTACTCACTCTCCATCTCTTCCTGCATGGCCGCCGGCAGGTCGCCCAGCACGAGGGAGAGCCAGAGCGTGAGCTTGCGTCTGGCGCCCCGGCTCGCGTCGGCCGCGCGACGTTCCGCCCGGGCTCGTTCGCTCGCCTCGTCGTAGGTCTCCATCGTGCGGATCGTGTTCGCGTCATCCCACGGAAGGAGCTGGTAGCGGACGCCCGCTCCGAGCGAGTCCGCCCTCATGACTTCGAAATGCGAGTCTCCCCACTGGATGCAGGTACCGGGGAACGCGGCGTGGACGAGGTCTTTCTCCCGGCGCGGCACCCATCTCTTGTCCCAGCGCGAGGAGAGGACGATGGCGCCGTCGGGCTTGACCGCGACGCGATCGTCGCCGTGGGCGAGGGGAGGGACCGACGAGCTCATGGGATCGATCGATTCTAGCCCAACGGTGGCGTGGGGGGAGGTTCCCTAGAGCTCGGGGTGTCCCCACGGCGTCGGCGGGGTGGCGACTGGCGTCGTCAGGTCGAACTCCACGTGGAAGAGGCGGTCCGTGCCGGGGCGCGCGAGCTCGTAGAGGAAGCGCTGACCCGGCTCGATCTCCATGGCCCAAACGTTGACGACCGAGGCGGTCAGGCCGGCGGTCTCGAACGTCTGGATGGACTCCTGGTCGACCGGGAACTCCTGGCGGATCGCGGTTCCGGGCGCTGCCGTGTCGCCGC
>JBHEOL010000189.1:0-5496 GCA_046261635.1 Thermoanaerobaculia bacterium
CGTAGGTGTGGTAAGGGATGGTCACCATCGCCTGCCATCGCGGAGAGAAAGCGTAGCCGACGGTCGTGTTCAGGACTGACACCTCGCCGTCGAACAGAAAGACGTCGCCTGGTTCCTCGAGCAGCTCCGCCGCTTCGTCCAGACTGAGATTCTCCCGCCGCCCTCGCTGTTGGAGCCAGGCCTCGGCCGTCCTGCTGAGCAGATAGAGATTCGAGTGCGTGTAGCCGATCTCGATGCCCCATCCCCGGTGGATTGCGTTGACGCCGTGAGCCGGAGGCATGTCGAGACGGAAGAGTGAGAGCGGGCTGACGTCGCGGATCCGAAGCGGTCCGAGCAGGCCGATATCCTCTGCGTAGAGAGACGAGCCGCAGATGAGGGCGACGATCAGCGCGAGCCGGGCGAGCATGGGTCGGAGTATAGGCAAGAACCAGGATCCTCAGGACGCGTGAGCGGCGTCATCCTGACAGTCCGAGAGCCTTCCGGTCGCGCGCGTCTCTCTCTCGTGGCGGCACGCTCGCTGCGGCTCAGCGAGACGTGAGGGGCGCGTTACCGCCGCGGCACGATCTTCCAGAGCTCTCCGTTCTTCTCATCCGTCACCAGGTAGAGGGCACCATCCGGTCCCTGGCGGACGTCGCGAACGCGCTGGCCGCGATCGGTGAGCAGGTGCTCTTCTCCCCGAACGCGCCCGTTCTCGAGGGTCAGCCGCACGAGCCGCTTCTCTCTGAGTGCGCCGATGAAGAGGCTTCCGCGCCAGGCGGGGAACGCCTCACCGGCGTAGAACTCGGCGCCGGAGGGAGCGATGACCGGATCCCAGTAGTAGACGGGATCCTCGAAGCCGGAGCGCGTGGTCACCGAGTTCGGGATCGGCGCGCCCGAGTACTCCTCGCCGAAGGTCACCACGGGCCATCCATAGTTCTTCCCTTTTTGAATCAGGTTCAGCTCGTCGCCTCCCTGGGGCCCGTGGTCGACGATCCAGAATCGTCCCTGGCTGTCGAACGTCGAGCCCTGGACGTTGCGATGCCCGAGGGTCCAGATCTCCGGAAGCGCGCCCGCGCGGTCGACGAAGGGATTGTCGGAAGGAGCCTCACCGGTAGGCGTGATGCGAAGGATCTTCCCCAT
The DNA here is from genome assembly GCA_046261635.1 of Thermoanaerobaculia bacterium. Taxonomy (GTDB): domain Bacteria; phylum Acidobacteriota; class Thermoanaerobaculia; order Gp7-AA8; family Gp7-AA8; genus JBHEPS01. The sequence goes on from JBHEOL010000189.1 coordinate 1,120, forward strand.
GTGGCTGTCGAGGTGCTGCGCCTGCGGGCGGACCTCCTTGACCGATCGCTCGCCGAGAGTGACGTAGAGCATGCCGTCGGGACCGAAGGCGAGACGGGAGCCGAAGTGAAGCCTGCCGTCGTAGGTCGGCTGGGCGCGGAAGATCACGCGGACCTGGGAAAGGCTGGAGCGGTCGGGCGAGAGAACTCCCCGCGCTACGCTGGTTGCGTTGCCGCCCTGACGCGGCTCGGAGAAGCTCCAGTAGATCGTGCGGTCGGAGGCAAAGCTCGGGCTGAGCGCGAGGTCGAGCAGGCCGCCCTGGCCGCGGTCGGCGACTGCGGGGACTCCGGCGATCGGCTCGCCGATCGCGCCGGTCGACGAAACGACGCGCATTCTGCCCGGCTTTTCCGTGACGAGCAGGCTGCCATCGGGAAGGGGCTCGACGGCCCACGGGTTTGCGAGACCCTTCGCGAGGACGACGACGTCGAAGGCGACTCCGGTCGGTTCTTCGCAGGCGCGCGTCTGCCCCGGAAAGGTCGGTTCCTGAGACGGAACATTCGCGTCGCGTGTCTCGATCGGAGTGCAGTCGGCGGACGTGGCGGTCTGCTGCGCGGCGCCTTTGCTCTCCTGCGCGGCGTTCGCTGCCGGCATGCCATTGGGCTGGCTGCACGCGAGCAGAAGCACCATCGCGATCGAAGCGGCGGAAACGACCCCCCCGATGCGCGCGTGTTGAGCTGTCGTGGTCTTCGGGTGGAACGCCTCGTTCTGCATGCTGACTCCGTCGGTCTGGAATTGGATCGCCCCGCGGGGGCGGACGAACGCGGGTGTCTTGCAAGAAGCGCTCCGGAAGCAAGGCAGACGGCAGAAGGCGGAAGTAAGGGCAGAAGGCAGAAGGCAGAAGGCAGAAGTAAGGGCAACGGCCGGTCATCCTGAGGAGACGCGCGACGTGGTTGTCGAACTCGAGGGTGCTGGCAGCCGACGAAGGATCTCAACATCGCAGGATCGTGTTGGCGGGGGGGACCCTGCAGGTGGCAGGATCCTGCCATTTGGAGATCCTTCGGTCGCGCCCATCGATCCGTGAGATCCGCCGTTCCCGCGGCGCTCCCTCAGGATGACGGAGTGGGGTTGCCGTTGCTCTTACTTCTGCCTTCTGCCTTCTGCCTTCTGCCTTCTCCGTCTGCCTTCTCCTTTTACTTCACGCCGAGCTCGGTGAGCTTTGCTTCGAGCTCTTCGAGGGTGAAGGGCTTCTGGATGGAGAGAACGTTCGGGGCGCCGGTCAGTCGCGCCATCTCCTCGTCGCGGTGACCGCTGCAGAGGAGCACGGGGAGTCCCGGATGGAGCTCGAGGAGGCGGGGGAGAGTTTCGGGACCCGTCAGCCCCGGCATGTTCATGTCGAGAAGGACGAGATCGACCTCGAGGCCGTTGTCGAGCAGCTCGATCGCCTCGGCCCCACTCGCGGCGAGATGCATCTCGTGGCCGGAGATCTCGAGCAGGGCGCCGACGCCCTCGCGGATCAGCTCATCGTCGTCCACCAGGAGGGTTCGCAACGTGCCGATGGGGATGGGGGCCGCCGATGCGGCGGCTTGCCCGGCCCCCGTGTCGCGAACGGTGAGATCGGGAGGGAAGCGGAGAATGACCGTGGTGCCTTCCCCCGGCGCGGAGATGATGTCGAGAGTTCCCTCGTGCGCCTTGATCGTTCCGTAGACCATCGCGAGACCGAGGCCGGTACCTTCGCCGAGGGGCTTGGTGGTGAAAAAAGGCTCGATCGCTTTTTCGCGGGTTTCGGGAGACATTCCACTCCCGGTGTCGCGCACGCGGATCTCGACGAGGCCGTTCTCGGACTCGCGAGTGGTGATCGTGACGGTGCCGCCGTCGGGCATCGCGTCGAGTGAATTGATGCAGAGATTCATCACCGCGTGGCCGAGGGCCGCCCGGTCGCCGGCGATATCCGGCAACGGCTCCTGAAGGCTCGTCGTGAACCGGACGCGTTTGAGCGTGGTGCTTTCGAGCAGCTCGACGATATCGCGCACGATGTCGTTGAGATCGACCGGTCCCCGTGAGCCGATTTCGGAACGCGCGAAATAGAGAAGGCTGCGCACGACGGAGCGTCCTCGAAGGCAGGCGCTGATGATCGTGTCGAGGGAGCGGGCCAGCGGATCGGCATCGTCGAGTCTGGGCCGGTTGGCCGACGCGCTGCTCATGATGGCCGCCAGGACGTTGTTGATGTCGTGGGCCACTCCGCCCGCGAGGCTCCCGAGGCTTTCGAGCTTCTGTGCCTGGTGGAGTTGAGCCGTGAGCTCGAGACGCTCTTTCTCGGCCTGCTTTCGCGTGGTGATGTCCTGAATCGCGCAGGCAACTCTGACCGTCCGGCCTCCCTCGGTTGTGATCGTCGGGGTGAACTGAACCCACTTACGATTCCCCGATGCCGTGATCAGCTCGAGCTCGACGTCACGGGTGATGCCGCGCTCGCCGGCCTCTTTCAGGACTTCCTTCAAAACGGGGACGGAGTCGGGGCTGAAGAAACGGATCGCCGATTCGAGCATCGGGTTGTACTCGGCCGGGGAGACTTCGTGGATCCGGTAGGTTTCCTCGGTCCAGAACAGAGTCTCATGCACCAGGTCCAGATCCCAGCCGCCCACCCGCGCGGCCGCCTGCGAAGCCTGGAGAATCTGGGCAAGCCTCCGCAGCTCGCTCTCGGAGCTTTTCTGGTCGGTGATATTGGTATGAGCCACGACGGCCCGGGCGGGCCCTGGGGCCGCGAAGCGGGTGATGTGGAGCTCGAACCACCCTCGCTGATGGGGTGCATCGCACGGATACTCGAGCGAGAAGTCTCCGGCCCTGCCCGCGAGGACTTCGCGGAGCCCTTCGGCAACCCGGCGAGCGAGCTCTGTTCCCGATCCGATTGCCCGATCACAGACCTCGAGGTAATTCGCCCCCGCCAGGATCGATGTGGGCCGTGCGCCGGCGGGCAGGCCATATTCACGCCACGCGTTGTTGACGGTGATGATCGTCCCGTGCTCGTCGAGAACGCAGATGTGCTCGGTCAGCGCGTCGAGCGTCGACTGGGCGAGTTGTTGTGCCGCGACGAGCTCCCGCTCGGCGGCCTGCTGGTCTTCGACCAGGCTCAGAAGCGATCGGCGTGACTGTTCAGCCTCTTCGAGCAGGACGCGCATTTCCGCCTGCGCCGCATGGGTCTGATTTTCCGCATCCTTGAGCGCCGTGATGTCGGTGTGTGTCCCCAGCATGCGGAGCGGCCGGCCCGAAGCCTCGCGTGAGACGATGCTGCCGAGCGAGAGGATCCAGATCCACTGGCCTGTCCGGGTGCGGGCGCGGAACTCGGGGCGATACTCGCTCGTCCGTCCCTCGATGTAGTCGCTGTACGTGACCGTGACGCGTTCGAGGTCGTCGGGGTGAACTCGTTCCATCCAGGCATCGTTGCTTTCGTGAAACGTTTCCGGGTCGTAGCCGAGCATCCGTGCGTACTCGTCGCTGACCGTCGCCTCGCCCGTCCGTATGTCCAGATCGTAGAGCCCCTGTCTTGCTCCCTTCAGCGCGAGTCGGAGCCGCTCCTCGGCCTGGTGATTCTCGGTCACGTCGCGGGAGATCCCCTCGAGCGCGACGAGCTCGCCATGGACGTCGAAGATCGGCGTGGTCCGCTGCTCGGCCCATATGATTTCGCCGTCCTTCCGGATCCAGCGCATCACTCGGTGCGCATCCGCTCCCTTTCCCGCTGCGCCTTCTTCGAGCATGTGCCTGTCTTCGGGGTGCACGGTCCGGTGGGCGAGCCCGGGGTCGGCGTAATACTCCTCCGGCGAATATCCGGTGAGCTTCACGCTCGATGGGCTCACGTAGGTGAACCTCTGCCTGGGAACGAGCTCGACGCGAAAGATCATGTCACTCGCGTTTTCGGCGAGAAGCCGGAAGCGGGATTCGCTCTCCGATAGGGTCTCTCTCACGCGGTAATTGCGAACGCGCTGGGCGAACAGAAGTCCGAGCACGACGGTCGCGAGCGGATGCACGACCATCACGGGAACGGCTATGGATCCCAGAGCTCGGAGCGCAGCGTCGATGGGAAGGGTGAACATGAGCCCGAGCATGACGAGGTGGATCGCGATTCCGAGCGCGTAGAGCTCACGCCACGAGATGTCCTCCACCGGACCCGTGCGAAGGCGGCGCCAGAGGATGCCGATCGTGCCGGACGCGAGAACGACGGAGACTCCGGTGGTCGCGCCGTCCCCGCCGAGGATGATCCGGAACAGGGCGATCATCGCCATGGCGATGGAGGTCGGCCAGGCTCCCAGGAACAGTCCGGCGACACCGAGCAGGACGGATCGCGTGTCGAAGATGATGCCCTGCTCGAACGGAACCGAGACGACGACCATCGCAATCCCGACCATG
>JBHEOL010000209.1:0-9582 GCA_046261635.1 Thermoanaerobaculia bacterium
GCCTGCGCAGCGACCAGCTCGAGAATGCGATCGAATTCGAGAGAGCGAAGAGAAGAAGACATAGGGGCTAGGGACTAGGGACTAGGGACTAGGCAACGAAGCAGCAGAATCATTATCCCGCTTTTGCTTTTCCCTGGCCCCTGGTCCCTGGTCCCTGGCCCCTAAAAAAAAGGGACCCGGTTTCTCCGGGTCCCTTTTTTTTCGTTTCGAATCAATCAGAAATTCGTGCGGCGTTCTTCAGCAAGCTTACGGAGGACTTTTTTTCGCGCTGCGATCGCTTTGCGCTTTCTCTTCTCGCTCGGCTTTTCGTAGTGCTGCCGCTTCTTGAGCTCGGAAAGGACACCCGATTTCTCGCACTTGCGCTTGAACCGGCGCAGTGCGTTCTCGAACGACTCGTCTTCTTTGACGTGTACGAGAGGCATCTTTGTATCCCCCCCTTCTTAGGCCCGAAACGCCCCTGACCGATATTTTCGTTCCGGCCGGAGGCGAGGTCAACCGCGTTGCGGCCGCCCTTCAGGCTCGATGCGGTCGCTCCAACCCTTTGGGAGAGAAGGGAAATTCCCACTTTGGCTATCCTCCCCTCAGTCCCCAGCCCCCTGGTCCCTGGCCCCTAGCCTGGCGGTTCCCGCCGCCCGCCATGGCCGCCCTCGCCCCTCCGGCTCGGCTCCGCTAGTCCCGCCCGCCCAGGAGCCTGGGGTCGATTTCCATCGGTCGCGCCGGGCCGATGCGGATCCGGCGGAACTCGGGATGGGCCGGGTTGATGAGGTAGTTGCTCTCCTCGGGGATCACGGCCGAGGGGACTTCCAGGACGGCGGACGTCCCCGCTGCGACCCAGCGGTCCCCCAGAGCCTGCGTCTCGGGGGGAGGAGGGGAGCTGCGCCACTGCTTCGGAAGGAGGGCCCGCTCCAGCGGGCGGCCGAGCGCCGCGTCGAATTCGCACCAGATCAGGCTGTAAGCGCTGAGAATCGAGGCGTTTTCGAGATGAACGAGCATCTCGAGGGCCACCAGGGAAGCGCTCGAGGATGTATAGACGAGGGCGACTCCGGGAGAGTTCCACCGGCCCCCCGCGAGACGCGCGCCCTTCCCATCGAAAGCCTGGGCCGCGTAGCGGGTCTTGGTGATCCTCCAGGCTCGGACGAGATTCACGCGAACACGCCCGCCTCGAGACGGTCGATCAGCGTCTCGACCTCCCGGGCGCCGAGCTCGGTGCGCGCGAGGTGGAGAGGCGTGGCCCCTCCCAGGCCGCGTTGCGGGGCGGAAAGCCAGGCCGCCGCCGCGTTTCGATCTCCTTCGAACAGCTGGAGCGTCCGCGCGAAGAGTCGCGCCGCGCGCAGGATCCGGTCGGATTCGTCCGGCTGGAAGCGCCCCTCGTTCCGGCGGCGGGTGAGGGTTCGGGGCGGAATGGCGTGAGTCTGGGCGAGCAGCTCGGGATCGAGTCCCGTGGCGGTCCTCAGCCGCTCCAGGACCGCGAAGGGGAATCCCGTCTCGATGGCCTCGAGCAGGCGGGGGAAATCGCTCGCGCGAAGCCCCAGAAGGGCCGCATAGCCATATTCGCCGGCAGGGGCGGAGGGTTCGGAGCTCTTCGTCACGGTAGCCATATGGCTGCAATGATAAGGCCAAATGGCCAAAAATGCACGAGGGGTCAGGCCAGCAGGTTCTCGACCCGGGCGATGATTGCGTCGATCGCCACCCGGTTTTCCCCACCCTCAGGGATGATCAGGTCGGCGTACCGCTTGGACGGTTCGACGAACTCCTCGTGCATCGGACGAACGGTCGAGAGGTATTGATGGACGACCGAGTCGAGGGTTCGGCCGCGGGCCTGGACGTCTCTGAGAAGCCGCCGCACGAACCGGATGTCAGGCGGGGTATCGACGAAGAGCTTGATGTCGATCCGTTTGCGGAGCTCGGGCTCCGCGAGCACGAGGATTCCTTCCACGATGATCACGCGCTTCGGCTCGACCCGCTGCGTGGACGGCAGGCGGCTGTGGGTGGTGAAGTCGTAGACGGGAACTTCGATCGGGTGTCCCTCGATGAGGCGGTCGAGATCGCGGACGAGCGCCTCGGTCTCGAGCGAATCGGGATGATCGAAGTTGATGTGATGGCGCGCTTCCGGGTCGAGATCGCGGAACTCGCGGTAATACGAATCGTGCGAGATCCACTCGATGCGATCCCTGCCGACCTTGGAGCAGATCGACGCAGCGACGGTGGTCTTTCCGGAGCCGGTCCCGCCTGTGATGCCGATGATGACCGGTCCGGGCTTCATTCTATTCGCGGCTCGAGAGCTCTTCGTACTCGGTTTCGGTGAGGAACTCGGTCGGCTCGTCGTTCCCGCAGGTCGTGCAGAAAGCGGTGGTGACCTTGTCGTCTTCCCACTCGAACGAGTAAGTCGGCGTTTCGCAGGAGAGACAGATCAGGTATTCGGGCTCCGACATCGGGAGAAAGAATAGCAGAGCTCAGCGGACGCTGACGAAGGGAAGAACGAAGGTGGCCTCGTGAGTGTCGTTCTTCACCACCGAGGCGTAGGCCCAGGTGCGCGGGGCGATCGAGTCGACGAGGAGGGTGAGTCCCGTCCCTTCGGTGACCATCGGAAAGAGCAGGTTCAGCGGCACGTGGATCGAGCTTTCTGGACCGACGGTCAGGCTCAATGTTGCGAGCGGTCTTCCCTCGAGTCGTTCGAGGGCGAGAGAAAACGTGACGGGCTGCTGGTTCAGGTTGATCAGGCCGATGTTCGACCGGGCGGCTTCGTTCATCTGGAGTGAGGTCAGCCGTTGCGCGGTCGAGATCGTGAGCTCGTCGTAAAGGACCGGGATGATCTGAAATGGGGTGGGGCGGTCGCCCACGATTCCCCAGGCTGTGGCGTAGACGGTCACCGAGCGTCGGGCGAGGGTCTGGACGAGAAGGGGAATGACGCGGTTCCCGATGCCGAAGCTCTCGGCGGCGACATTGGTGAAAACGGTGGACTCGCCCGGAGCGAGCGTCATCATCTGAAAGAGCTCGGGAACGCCGAGGGGATGGACGATCACCGTCACCTCGGTGGCCGAATCGTTGTGGAGCGCGACGTCGCTCCGCCAGACGACACCCTTGTATCCCCCGATCTGACCGATCGCCGGAACCAGCGCGCGGGAGACGATGAGCGGCTCGTCCGGGTCGGGAAGTACCTGCGCGCTGGCGAGCCCGGAGGCGAGAGCCAGGATCAGAGCGAAGAGTCGGAGCCGAGGGGTCACTATCGGTGGGACGAGCATGGGCTGCCAGTCGTTCTCCGGTCAGACGAAATGGGGCTGGAGGAGCCGGCCGAGCACCAGTCCGACCTTCTCGCCGGCCGACAGCGAGATGCGCCGCTCCAGCGGGGCGAACGGATCCATCCGGATTTTCGTGAGCACCCGGGCATAAACGGCTCCCATCAGAAGCGTGGGGAAGCGCGCATCGAAAGCTAGGTCCTTCAAGAGCGGTTCGGCCTTTCTGAAGTAGTTCTCCGCCCGGTCCACCTGAGAGAGAATGAGCTCTTCCATCGAGCGCGACTTCGTCCTCGCGCGAAGATCCTCTTCGGTTACTCCGAACTGCGCGAGCTCGGTCGCGGGAAGATAGATGCGATCGCGCTCGAGGTCGTCCCCGATGTCGCGGGTGATGTTGGTCAGCTGGAGTGCGGTCGAGAGATTCCGCCCCCAGGAGGTCGCCTCCGGGTCGCGGTATCCGAAGATCGAGAGCGAGATGTCCGAGATGGACGTCGCGACCAGATCGCAGTAACCGAGGACCTCGTCGAAGTCGGTGTAGCGGGTCTTGACCAGATCCTGGCGGCACCCGTCGATCAGCGCGACGAAGGCCTGTTTCGGAATCGGAAAATGGTGGAGGGAATCGGCGAGAGCGATGGTGATTGGATCCGAGGGGCTCCCTTCGTAGCAGCGCTCGAGCTCGGCCTGCCAGGCCTCCAGCCGCGGAAGGATATCGATTCCCGGCTCATCCGCGATGTCATCGGCCCGGCGGCACCAGGCGTACGCGGCGTAAACCGCGCGGCGCTTCACTCTCGGGAGGAAGCGGAAGCCGACCGAGAAGTTCGCGCCGTAGCGGTGTGTGATCCGCCGGCAGTACGCGTAGGCGTCCTCGACGCTGGTCACCACGGCCATCGGCGGGAGTGTATCAACAGTGGCGGAGGATTCATCCTCCGCTCATGCCAGGAAAGCAGAGGAAAACCCCTGCTACTCCTTTCCCCGCGCCTCTCCGAGGGGCGGTACCTTCATTCTCGTGTCGCGCGCTCTGCACCAGTGTTCACCCGGTTTGTGGAGGCACGACCCGTGGTGGCGCCACAGTTTTCGGATTAGCGGCTCGGCCATCCGCTTCCACCAGGTGGAGCGGTGCCATTTCGCGAGGTATTCGTTGAAGTCGGGCGCCGAGGCGGCCTGGCGGACGAACATCGAAAGCCCGAAATTGCCGCCCCGCTCGTAGAGAAAGCGGTTGACGAGCGAGGTCCTCTGCTTGGCCTCGAGCTGCTCGCGCCAGAGGGTGTCGAACGGTTTCTCCTCGATCAGGGCGCGTGCCGCGAGCCACCCGCTCTTGAGCGCGTAGCGGATGCCGAGGCCGAAAAGGTAGTCCTGGAAACCGGCGGCCTCGCCCGCGAAACTCGTCCCGCCGGCGACCGAGGTGGCCTTGAGGTGGAAGTTCATGTAGGAGTAGCCGGTGCGCTGGTTCCGGTCGACGCGGAGAGGGCGCACCGAGAGGACCCGGGCGAGGGACGCGTCGAAGTAATGGTCGATGCGCTTGAAGTCGGAGACGATCGCAGTGCCGAACGTTCCGACTCCGTCGAGGACGAACATGTAGGAGTAGCCGCCCGGGGAGAGGCGGTGATCGAAGAAGACCTCGACCCGCTCCTCCTCGTCGGAGGTGAACGTGATCTCGCGGGCGAGCCCGTCGGGGGTCGAAGGGCCGGTGGCCACGATGTCGGCGTCCTCGGGGCGGAGCCGGCTGCCGAGATGGACGATCGCCCCGGCGGCTCTCGCCTGGGCGAGCAGGGCGCGGTCGAGCGTTCCCTCCACGGGGCCGCGGCGAATGAAGAATCCGTAGGGTGTGCCGCTCTTCACGTGGCGCGAGCGCATGCGGTGGTCGTAGAAGTCGGCTTCGTGGACGGGGCGGAAGTAGAAGTGGGTCTCGATCCCGATGCGGGCGAGCAGTTCTCGGACGTCCTCGGGCTCGGAGGAGTTCTCGAGGATCTGGAGGTCGCCGATGAAGCGGGCGCCGACGTCGGGCTTCGCCTCGTGGACCTCGACGGCCCGCCCGGCGCGCGCCAGGGTGATCGCGGCCGCGAGTCCGGAGGGGCCGGCGCCGGCGATCCTGATGGGTTTCGATTCGCTCACGTCTGTCTGATTGGCGAGCCCGTGCAATACACTGGTTCTCGGCCCGGGATCGGCGCGAGCAACCGAGCGCTCCGGGCGCGAATTCCGCAGGGGCGGGGAGAGCGCGATGACGATCGAGCCGGAGAGCGAACCGCAGGCGGCCGCGAGACGCGGCGGCTACGCCTTCCTCGTGGCTGCCGGGATTTTTCTGAGCCGGATCGCGGGGCTCGTGCGGCAGGGCGTGCTCTCGTATTTTCTCGGCACGTCGACCGCCGCAACGGCGTTCACCGCCGCGATGCGGATTCCGAATTTCCTTCAGAACCTGCTCGGCGAGGGAGTCCTGTCGGCCTCGCTCATCCCCGTCTATTCGAAGCTGCTCGCACGGGGCGACGAAAAAACGGCCGGCCGGGTCGCCGGGACCGTCGCCTCCCTGCTCGCCCTCGTCACCGCAGCGATCGTGGCGATCGGAATCGCGTTCGCGCCTCTGCTGGTCAGCCTCCTCACGCCGGGATTCGAGGGGGAGACGCGGCTGCTGACGATCCGAATCGTCCGCATCATCTTTCCGGGAATCGGAGTCCTCGTTCTCTCGGCCTGGTGCCTGGGAGTTCTCAACAGCCACCGCTCCTTTTTCGTCCCTTATGTCGCACCGGTTCTCCTGAGCCTTTCCGTCATCACGGCGCTGCTGATCTTCGCTCCGGGTGAGAGCCTCGGCAGGATCGCAGTCATCGCTGCCTGGGGCGTCGTGGCGGGAGCGGTTCTGCAGTTTGGAGTGCAGGTGCCGTTCGTGCTCAGGCGCGCGGTCCCGATGCACTTCGGGCTCGAGCTCTCGCTCGAACCGGTGCGCCAGGTGTTCCGCAATTTCGGCCCCGTCGTCATCGGCCGGGGCGTGGTCCAGGTGAGCGCATTCGTCGACGAGATCTTCGCCAGCTATCTGACGACCGCGGCGATGGCGGCCATCGGTTACGCCTACACGATCTACCTGTTGCCATTCAGCCTGTTCGGGATGGCGGTCTCGGCGGCCGAGCTCCCGGAGATGTCGAGCGCGGTCGGAACGCCCGAGGAAGTCGCCCGGAAGTTACGCGAGCGGGTGCGGGCCGGGCTGCGCCAGATCGCTTTCTTCGTCGTTCCCTCGGTGGTCGCGTTTCTGACCATCGGAAATTACCTCGTCGCCGCGCTCTATCAGCGCGGCGTGTTCTCGTCGCAGTCGACACTCTATGTCTGGTACATCCTGATCGGCTATTCAGTGGGGTTGCTCGCCGGCACCCTTTCGCGTCTCTATTCATCCGCGTTCTACGCGATGAACGACACCCGGACGCCGCTGCTGTTCGCGCTCATCCGCGTCACGTCGGCGGCCGCTCTCGGCTGGCTGCTCGCCTTTCCGCTGCGGGGCTACGTCGTCCTCTTCATCAGCGACGTCCTCGGACTTCCTCTGTTCGAGCTTCCCGGCGTCGATGCGCGGGTGGCTCTCGGAGCGGTCGGCCTCGCCTTCGCCTCGGGAGTGGTCAGCTGGTTGGAGCTCGGGCTTCTGCGTCGAGCTCTGCAGAAGCGAATCGGGCCGATTCCGGTGGCCTTCACGCTCCAGATGAAGCTGTGGGGGAGCGCTCTGATTGCCGCGACCGGATCGATCGCCTTCGCGCGCCTCGTTCTGGTGCGCTACCTGCCGGATCTCCATCCGATTCCGGCGGCCGTCGGCGTCGCGGGGATTTTCGGGACCATCTACCTCGGGCTTGCGCTCGTTCTCGGGGTGCCCGAAGTAGGGGCGATCCGGAGGAGATTCCGCCGATGAGACCGAAACTGGCACCTTTCTTTCTTGACAGGAGGCGGCGCCTCAAACGATGACTGTAATCGATCAGACTCGACCCGTCCGCCGCGAGGAGACCACGCGCATCAGCCGGGAACCTCTGCTCGAGGTTCGCGATCTCCGGACGACCTTTTCGACGGACGAGGGGCTGTTTCACGCCGTCGACCGCGTCAGCTTCACGGTCGCTCCCGGCGAAGCGGTGGCGATCGTCGGAGAATCCGGCTCGGGCAAGAGCGTCACCGCCCTATCGATCATGGGCCTGGTGCAGTCGCCCGGGGCCATCACGAACGGCGAGATCATTTTCAAGGGGCAGAACCTGATCGGCATGTCCGATCGGGATCTCGGGAAGCTGCGGGGCGACGATCTCGCGATGATCTTCCAGGAGCCGATGACGTCGCTCAATCCGGTCTTCACGGTCGGCGATCAGATCGCGGAGGCGATCCGGATCCATCGGGGCGTGGGCCGCAAGGCGGCGAGGGCGCGCTCGATCGAGATGCTCGAGCTCGTGTCGATCCCCGATCCGCACAAGCGGATCGATGACTACCCGCACCAGCTCTCGGGAGGGATGCGGCAGCGCGTGATGATCGCCATGGCTCTCTCCTGCGATCCCGAGCTGCTGATCGCCGACGAGCCGACGACCGCCCTCGACGTCACGATTCAGGCTCAGGTCATGGAGCTTCTCGGCGACCTCCAGCGCAAGCTCGGTCTCGCCGTCCTCCTCATCACACACGACCTGGGTATCGTCGCCGAGTTCTGCGAGCGCATCATCGTGATGTACACCGGGCGGATCGTCGAAGAGGCTTCGGTCGAAAAGCTCTTCGACGACCCGAAGCATCCGTACACGCGCGGGCTTCTCCGATCGCTTCCGCGGCTCCCCGACGCATCGGGCCAGCGCGCCGAACGGCTCGAGACGATTCCCGGCATGGTCCCGTCGATCTCCGGACTCCCGAAAGGCTGCAAGTTCAACACGCGCTGCCCCGACGTGATGGAGATCTGTCACGGCGAGGAGCCGGCTCGCATGATGGTGGGGGACGACCACGACGCGCGCTGCTACCTTTATGGCGAGCTCGCCGATCCGGAGATGAACCGATGAGCCTGATGCCCGCGAACGAGGCCGCGCCCCAGGAAACGCCCGTCCTCCCGCGCGGAGAGGGCGAGTCCGTTCTCGAGGTGCGCGATCTCAAGAAGTACTTCCCGCTCCGCCGAGGCATCCTGTCGCGGACGGTCGGGTTCGTGAAGGCCGTCGACGGCCTCAGTTTCTCGATCGCGCGAGGGGAGACGCTGGGCCTCGTGGGGGAGTCGGGCTCGGGGAAGACGACGGTCGGACGATCGATCCTCAGGCTGATCGAGCCGACCGACGGAGAGGTCATTTTTCGGGGAACGGACCTCCGCGGTCTCGATTCCGGGGACATGCGTCGGATCCGGCGCCACATGCAGATCGTCTTTCAGGACCCCTACGGATCGCTGAACCCGCGGATGACGGTTGGGCAGATCATCGGCGAGCCGCTGACGATCCACGGCAGCGGGAACCGGAGTGAGCGCAATCAGCGGGTCGCGGAGCTTCTCTCCCTGGTCGGACTCGATCCGGCGTACATCAAGCGCTATCCCCATGAGTTTTCCGGCGGGCAGCGTCAGCGTATCGGCGTAGCGCGCGCGATTGCGACCAACCCCGAGTTTCTGGTGCTCGACGAGCCGGTCTCTGCGCTCGACGTGTCGGTCCAGGCGCAGGTCGTCAACCTCCTGCAGGACCTCCAGCGCGAGCTTGGGCTGACCTACCTTTTCATCGCGCACGATCTGGCGGTCGTCGAGCACATCTCGACACGCGTCGCCGTCATGTACCTGGGAAAGATCATGGAGCTCGCCTCGCGGGACGACCTCTACCGCGACCCGCTCCATCCCTACACGAAATCGCTTCTGTCGGCCGTGCCCGTCCCCGACCCCGGGGCGAAGCGCAACCGCATCATCCTCAGCGGCGACATCCCGACCCCGATCAATCCCCCGACGGGCTGCGTGTTCCACACGCGTTGCCCGATCGCGCGCTTTCCGCACTGCGCCGAAGAGGTTCCGGCCCTGATCGAGCACCGTCCGGAGCAGTTCGCCGCCTGCCACTACGCGGGAGAGCCGGTTCCTCCTGTCAGGAATCTGGAAGCCGAAAAGGCGTAGGAAGCCTCTGCACTTGCGCGTCGGTTCCCCAGGGGTGCGCCGGGTCCACTACAATACCGAGGGGTTCGCTGCTCGAGGTTTTCGCCGGCTCGCGAAACTCTTCCCTCCCGCCGGCGTATTCGAACTAGAGAGTTCCGCCCCCGGGAACGGCCCGGCGTAAACTCTCGCCCGCGAACTTCGTAATACAGGCTCGGTCCAGGAGGATTCTGAATGTTCAAGACGCTTCGCATGGCGGCGGCTCTCGCGCTGCTCATCGCTCCCGCAGCGGCGGTGGCCCAGCAGACGACGCCTACC
>JBHEOL010000239.1:0-10839 GCA_046261635.1 Thermoanaerobaculia bacterium
TTGTCGTGATTGCTGGTGAAGACGTGGATCGCCTTTTCGTCGAGGTCGACCATCTCGCTTCCGCTCTGGGCGATGTGAATGAAGACTTCGTTGCGGACCACCTGGTCGCGAAGGTCATCGAGTGAGTCGAGCCCGCCCTGGATCATCCGGGCGCCCGCCTGCTTGAGCGCGGTGGCTTTCTCCGGGTTACGCGCAAGCACCGTGACCTCGTGCCCGCCGGCGAGCAGCGTCCTGCAAACCGCGCTTCCGATGTACCCCGTCGCACCCGTCATGAAGACTCTCATGAGAACCTCCTGGTCCGGCCTCACGACCGCACCCTCCATCTTACCCGGAATCGCATGGCGGAACCGGTGCGTCCGCACAGCCGGGAGGCTACCCTTTTTGATATTCTTCGCCGATTCGACCGGCCCCCCTGACCGGCTCGGAAATTCGGTCCACCAGGAGCGTTTCCATGCCTCATCGCTATCCTCTGGAGGCCGCCCTTCGCGACGGCCGCCGTGTGCTGATCCGTCCCTTCGAACAGCGCGACGTCGAGGGTCTGTGGGCGTTTTTTCAGGCTCTGCCCGCCGACAATCGCCGTTTTGCGTGGGATCGGATCGACGACCGCCAGACCGTCGAAGGGTGGGGCCGCAATGTCGACTACGGGAAGACTCTCCCGCTTCTCGCCGTCGACGGTACCCGCATCATTGCCGACGCCACCCTCCATCGCCGGAAAGGCGGACCCCTCCGCCTGGTCGGACGCATCAAGTGGCTCATTCATCCCGACTACCGGGGCGCGGGCCTCGGAACGCTCCTCATCAATCAGTTCATCTCGGCCGGCCGGGAGAACGGGCTGCGCTACCTGAGCTGCTTTCTCATCTCGGACCTCGAAGCCGATGCCGTGCATACACTCGAAGGCCTCGGATTCGACGCGATCAGGATTCCGAACTACGGAACCGATCCCGACGGCGGTCAGCACGACATGACCAAGCTGATTCTCAAGCTGTGACATCGGAGCACACGCACGAACGCCTTTCCCCACGACGGGCCCCGCCCGCACGGGGGAACTTCTTCCCCACCCTCATCCTCCCGCCCGCCGGAGCCGCGCGCAAAAACCGGCTCCCGCTTCTCGCTCGGGCTCTCGATATGACGGAATGGAGATGTGACCTTTGAGACGAACGACGATTCTCCTGGCTGTTCTCCTCACCACCACTCTGGCCATCGCCGCCGATCCAGCCAAAGACGACAAGAAAGAGAGCGGAGCGATGGCCGCCGAGACGTTCTCCGGCCTCTCTTTTCGGAACATCGGGCCCGCCCTCACCTCGGGACGCATCAGCGACATCGCCGTCGATCCGACCGACAAGAGTATCTGGTACATCAGCGTCGCCTCGGGAAATGTCTGGAAGACCACGAACGCCGGCACGACCTTCACTCCGATCTTCGATGATGAAGGGTCCTACTCGATCGGCGCGATGACCATCGACCCGAACGACCCGCTCGTCATCTGGGTCGGCACGGGAGAGAACAACAGCCAGCGCAGCGTCGGTTTTGGCGACGGCGTCTACAAGTCGGTCGACGGTGGTCGCAAGTGGACGAAGATGGGGCTCGACCGGTCGGAGCACATTGCGAAGATCGTTGTTGATCCGCGAGACTCCAGCGTCGTCTGGGTCGCGGCTCAGGGTCCTCTCTGGAGTAGCGGCGGCGACCGGGGACTCTACAAGTCGACCGATGGCGGCAAGAACTGGAAGAAGGTCCTCGACATCAGCCCGAACACCGGCGTCACCGACATCGCGGTCGACCCGCGGAACCCCGACGTCGTCTACGCGGCCTCGTACCAGCGCCGCCGCCACGTCTGGACCCTGATCAACGGTGGCCCGGAATCGGCGATCTACAAGACGCGCGACGGCGGCGTTACCTGGGACAAACTCACGCGCGGGCTGCCCAAGGAAGACATCGGGCGCATCGGACTCGCACTCGCTCCCACCCGTCCGGACACGGTCTACGCGATCGTGGAGGCCGCCAACAAGTCGGGCGGCTTCTTCCGGTCGACGGACGCGGGCGCCAGCTGGGAAAAGCGGAACGACTACGTCGCCGGATCTCCGCAGTACTACCAGGAGATCTATGTCGATCCGAAGAATCCCGATCGCGTCTATTCGATGGATACGTTCACGATGATCACCGAGGATGGTGGCAAGACCTTCAACCGCCTCGGGTACAAGGCCAAGCACGTCGACGAGCACGCGATCTGGATCGATCCCGGCGACACCGACCACTTCCTCATCGGAAACGACGGAGGCCTTTACGAGACATGGGACCGGGGTGAGACCTACAACTTCAAGGAGAACCTCCCTGTCACCCAGTTCTACAAGATCGAGGTGGACGAGTCTTTCCCGGCCTATTACGTTTACGGCGGAACTCAGGACAATTTCACGCTCGGAGGCCCATCGAGGACTCTGAACACGCAGGGAATCACCAACGCCGACTGGTTCGTCACGGTCGGAGGGGACGGCTTCCAGACTCGCGTCGACCCGACCGATCCCAACATCGTCTACTCCCAGTCGCAGTACGGCGGTTTGGCCCGCTACGACAGGAAGAGCGGCGAAGCGCTCGACATTCGCCCTCAGCCCGAATCCGGCGGCACGCCGCTTCGGTTCCACTGGGACTCCCCTCTCATCATCAGCCCGCACGCGCATACCCGCCTCTACTTCGGCGGCCAGATGCTCTTTCGCAGCGACGATCGGGGAAACAGCTGGCGCGCCGTCAGCGGGGACCTCACGAGGAACCTCGACCGCAATGAGCTCAAGGTGATGGATCGGGTCTGGTCGGCGGACGCGGTGGCAAAGAACTACTCCACCTCGTATTTCGGCAATCTCGTCGCCCTCTCCGAGTCGCCGCGAGTCGAAGGGCTGATCTACGCGGGGACCGATGACGGTCTCGTTCAGGTGACCGAGGACGGCGGTGCACACTGGCGCAAGGTCGAGAAGTTTCCCGGCGTGCCGGACATGACCTACGTTTCGAATTTGCAGGCGTCGCTTCACGATTCGGACACGGTCTACGCCACCTTCAACAACCACAAGATGGGCGACTTCAAACCGTACCTGCTCGAGAGCAGCGATCGCGGACGGACCTGGAAGAGTATCGCCGGGGATCTTCCAACCCGCGGCCCGACGTGGGCGCTGGTCGAGGATCACGTCAGTCGCGACCTGCTCTTCGTCGGAACCGAGTTCGGAGCCTACTTCACACTCGACCGCGGGAAGAAGTGGATCGAGCTGACCGGCGGCATGCCGACCATCGCCGTCCGCGATCTCGCGATCCAGCGCCGCGAGAACGACCTGGTTCTCGGCACGTTCGGGCGCGGTTTCTACATCCTCGACGACTACTCCCCTCTCCGCCGCGTGACACCCTCGGTCCTGCAGGCCGAGACCGCGCTCTTTCCTCTCGAGAAGAAGGTCTGGATGTACATCCCTTCGACTCCTCTCGGCCTTTCCGGAAAGAGCTTTCGGGGAGAGAGCTTCTTCAACGCTCCCAATCCGCCCGACGGCGCTTTGTTCACCTACTACCTGAAGGACGAGCTGAAGTCGCCCCGGAAACAGCGGATGGACCGCGAAGCGAAACTGGTCGAGGAAGGGAAAGAGGTCTTTTACCCTTCCTGGGACGAGCTTCGCGAGGAGACGCGCGCCGAGGATCCCGCGATTCTGTTGACGATCTCCGATCAGAGCGGCAACGTCATCCGCAGAATCAAGGCGCCCGCAAAGGGCGGCTTCCACCGTGTGAACTGGGACCTTCGTTACCCGACCGCCGAACCGATCAGCCTCGAGCCGCCTCGCGAGAACATGTTCGGCACGCCGCCGATGGGACCGATGGTTGCCCCGGGAACGTACCGGGCATCCCTCGCAAAGCTGGTCGACGGGGTCGTCACTCCGCTCGGCGAGCAGATCAGCTTCGAGACGGTTCCCCTCGGACTCGCGAGCCTTCCGGCTGAGGACCGCGGCGAGGTCCTCGCGTTCCAGCGGAAGGTCGCGGAGCTCCAGCGGGCCACCCTCGGCGCGGTGCGCGCGGTGAGTGAAACCGGAAAGCGCATCGACCATCTCGAAAAGGCGCTGCTCGATACGCCCGGCGCCGATCCTTCCCTTCGCGCCGAGCTCCGCGCAATCGAATTGCGCCTGACCGATATCCGGGAAAAACTTTCGGGCGATCCGGTCGTCTCCCGCTATCAGGAACCGACCCTCCCCGGCATCGTGAGTCGCGTGGAGTACGTCGTAGAAGGGCAGTGGCTGACCACGGCCGCTCCTACCGATACGCATCTCCAGGCGTACGCCATCGCGGTGAGCGAGTTCACGCCGGTTCTCGAAGAGCTTCGAGTCCTGGTGGAACGCGATCTCGCAGCGCTCGAGGGGAAGGCCGACGAGGTGGGCGCTCCGTGGACGCCCGGTCGCCTGCCGGTCTGGAATCCCTAGTCGACCGTGGGTCGGGAGGCCGGGCTCATCCGGCCTCCTGATCCAGCGCACGGATCCACTAGCGAAGCGCGCGCTCGACCGAGGCGAGATCGGGGTCGATCTCGATCAACTGATCTGGGGGAATGGTTTTCAGGATCGCGTCGGGATCCTTCAGCAGATTCCCCGTCAGCACGCAGACCACCCGATCATTCTTCTCGATGATCCCGCGCGAGCGGAGCCTGTGAACGCCCGCCAGAGTCACGGCGGACGCCGGTTCGCAGCCGATTCCGGAGCGATCGATCTCCCGCTTGGCGGCCATCAGCTCCGCGTCGGACACCTGCTCGACGATACCGTTCGTGTCGCGGATCGAAGCGACGGCCCGGTCCCAACTGACCGGGTCACCGATCCGGATGGCGGTCGCCACGGTTTCGGGAGTCAGGTGGTGCCGCTCCCGGAACCCGTCCGCGAAGCCGCGATAAAACGGGTTCGCCCCCTCGGCTTGAACCGCCACGAGGCGCGGTATCCGATCGATCCATCCAGCCGCATGCGCCTCGCGAAGCGCCTTTCCGAAGGCACTCGTGTTTCCGAGGTTCCCGGCCGGAACGACGATCCAGTCGGGAGCGACCCATTCGAGATCCTCCAGGAGCTCCCACACGATCGTCTTCTGCCCTTCGATCCGGAACGGGTTGATCGAATTGACGAGGTAGATCCCGAGCTCGGAGGCCGCCTCGCGCACCAGGCGCATCGCGTCGTCGAAACCTCCGCGGACCTGCAGGCACTTCGCGCCGTACGCGAGTGTCTGCGCGAGCTTCCCCATCGCGACCTTGCCGGCCGGGATGAAGACCAGGGCGTCGAGGCCGGCCTGGGCTGCGTAGGCTGCGAGAGAAGCGCTGGTGTTGCCGGTCGACGCGCAGGCGACGGCCCTCGCTCCGAGCCGGACGGCCTGCGTGATCGCGACCGTCATGCCGCGGTCCTTGAAAGATCCGGTCGGGTTCTCTCCCTCGTGCTTGAACAGGACGCCGAGTCGCTCGTAAAGCGTCGTCCCTCCCTCCGGGTGGGTGACGATGAGGTCCTCCGGGACATCGAGAATGGCCTCGCGAAACCGCCAGACGCCGCTGCGGTCGACGGCCGCCCGGCTCGAACGGCGCCCCTCGACGGTCGCTCGATCGAGATCGAGGCGCTCGCGCTCGACACTGAGCAACCCGCCACAGTCGCACTCGAAGCGGTTTTCGCCGGTGCCGTGTCGCCGGTGGCAGGCGATGCACTCGAGCCAGGCGGTCATGACTCCTCACCCGGCTCGACGCGCCGCGCCCCTTCGCGATCGATCGGACCGACGTGGGCCGAGCTCCCGATCTCCCCGAATGCCCTTTGCATCTCGCGAGCGACGCGTTTCGCCGCGCGTTCGTCCTCGGCGATCGCGAAGACCGTCGGGCCCGAGCCACTGATCGAGCAGCCCAGCGCCCCCGCGTCGAGGGCGGCATCGCGAACCTCATGGAAATGCGGAATGAGTGTCGCCCGCCGCGGCTCGGCGTACACGTCCACGAGCGATCGCCGCAGGAGCTCTCCGTCACCTCGCGCGAAGGCGACCGTGACACCGATGGCGTTCCCCATCTCGGTGATCCACTCGCTCCGGTCGCTCTGCGCCGGCAGCAGGCTTCGCGCGTGCTTCGTCTCGATGCGGACTGCTGGAGTGACCAGGGCGACGTACCAGTCCGCTGCGATGTCGAGGCCGACGACCTCGAGTGGATCAAGGCTGCGCGAGAGGACGAGTCCCCCGAGGGCCGAAGGCGCGATGTTGTCGAGATGCCTGCCGGCAACGGCGGATTCACCGTCGAGGGCAGCCAGGATCACCTGCTCGGCAGGGACGGGTCCCTCCGAGGCGAGCGCGGCGGCATAAGCGCCGGCGACGCTGCTCGCTCCGCTCGCCCCCATCCCGCCAGCGACCGGAAGCGATCCATGCAATTTCACCGCGATCCCTGAGCGGTTCCCGAGGCTCCGGAGCATGGATATGGCCGCAATCGCCGCGGCGTTCTTTGCCGGATCGGTCGGAATCAACTCCGCGTCCCGACCCGTCACGATGACCGGAGGCACCGGACCGTCGATCAGCTCGACTTCGACGCGGACTCCGGCGCCGCCGAACGCGAGCCCCAGCACATCGAACCCCGGGCCGACGTTTCCGATGGAACCGGGTGCGAAAGCGATCCCTTTCATGCCCCTGCCTTCTGCTCGCCAGTGATGGCGACGATGTCGTTGAGCACCCCGGCTGCCGTGACTTCGGCTCCGGCCCCCGGGCCGGTCACGACGAGCGGGTTGGTCCGGTAACGACGGGACTGGATGGCGATCTGATTGTCCGTTCCGCGGAGCCGTCCCATCGGGGAGCTCAGGGGGACGGCTTCGATCCCGACCCGAAGCTTCCCTCTCCCGATGCGCGCGACGTAGCGGAGGACGTTCCCTTTGCGGCGCGCCGTCTCGGCCCTCTTCGCGAAGGCGGCGTCGAGCGAAACGAGATCCGCAACGAACGTTTCGGGGTCGGCGGAGTCGTTGTCGGGTCCGAAGAGCGGTTCGAGCGCGATCTCGCTCAGCTCGAGCCGTCGCCCCAGAGACCGGGCGAGGATCAGTGCCTTGCGGGCGACGTCGGTTCCGGAGAGATCGTCGCGGGGGTCGGGCTCGGTGTACCCGAGCTGCCACGCATCCCGGACCGCCTGCGAGAACGCGACTCCTTCCTCGACGGCGGTCATCAGATATCCGATGGTGCCGGAGAGACATCCGAGAATCGATTCGACGCGGTCTCCGGCGGACCGAAGCTTCGCGAGCGTGTCGAGCACCGGAAGTCCGGCACCGACGGTCGCCTCGTAGCGGATCGCGACCCGCTGCTCGCGCGCCGTCTCGAAGAGCCGGTCGTACTCGATCTGCGGGACGCACAGAGGCTTCTTGTTTGCCAGGACGATGTGGAAATGCTGCTCGAGCGCTTCCTGCAGCAGCGCAGCCGTCTCTTCGGAGGTGAGGTCGACGAGGATCGGTCTCCACGACGGAAGAATCCACACTTCCTGCCGCAGCATCTCGATGATCTCCTTCACCGAGAGCGGCGAGGTTCGGTCGAACAGACGTGTGCCGCCGGCCTTCTGCTTCGCCAGCTTCTGCAGCGCGGCTGGCTTGAACCCCTTCTCCTCCACCCTGATGCCGGAGCGATCCGCAACGGCGATGATCTTGACGCTGACACCCGGATCGGTGCGGAGATCGGCTTCCTGGGCGGCGAGCTGTGTGGCGAGCGCGCGGCCGATGTTCCCGAGGCCGAGAAGCGTGAGCTTCGACTCGCGGCCGGCCGTTTCCGCGAGCGGCCGAATCCGATCGAGCTGGAACTCGCGATGGAGCGCGCGAAGCCCTCTTTCGACGTCCGCCTCCTCGACAGCCACGGTGATGTTGAGCTCGGACGATCCCTGAGCGATCGCGGCGATGTTGACGCGTTCGCCCGCCAGCGCCGCGAAGGTCCTGGCGGAGACGCCGACGCGGCGCTGCATGCCGAGGCCGACGACGGCGATGAGCGCCATTCCGGTCTGCGCGCGGACGCGATCGATCAGTTTCAGGCGCCGCTCGGCCTCGAAGGCGTGGTCGAGTGCCGCGGTTGCGTGCTTCGCCTCTCCCCCGGGCACGACCATGCAGATGCTCGCTTCGCTCGAGCTCTGACTGATCATCGAGACCGAGTGGCCCGCATCCGAGAGCGCCGTGAACGTCCGCGCGGCGATCCCCGGGACTCCGATCATTCCCTTCCCCTCGATCGAGAGCAGGCATTGCCCACGGATCGCCGTGAGCGCACGCACCGGATACTCCCCTGCCGGAGCCGTCGACGAGATCCTCGTGCCGGCAGCGTCGTCGTGGAAAGCGTTCCGGATCGTGAGCGGAATCTTCCGGTCGGCAAGTGGAATGATCGTTCGCGGATGCAGGATCTTCGCGCCGTAGTACGCGAGCTCCGCCGCCTCCCGGTAATGAAGCTCGGGAATGACCCGGGCACCGGGGACGGAACGCGGGTCGGCGGTCATGAGGCCGTCGACCTCCTTGAACAGCGTGACCGAAGCGGCCGCGAGACTCCGCCCCAGAATCGCGGCGGAAAGGTCTGATCCTCCTCTGCCGAGGGTCACGAGCTCTCCGTCGGGGCCGCTGCCGAGAAATCCGGGAACGACGGCGATTCTCCAGGCGTCGAGAATGGGACGGAGATTCTTCTTTGCCGCTCGCTCGCACTTCGCGAAATTCGGCCAGACGCTTCCGAGACGGCGCTCCGTGAAGATGACGCACCGCGGATCGACGAGATCGGCCGCGGACGAGCAAGTGGCGAGCAGCTGGACGAAGATCGACGCGAGAAGCAGCTCCCCCCTGGCCACGATCGCGTCGCGGGCGCGGGGAGTGAGCTCTGCCAGCACGGCGACGCTCTCGGTCATCGAGCGCAGCTCCGAACAAGCGCGCGAAATGCTTTCCTCGAGCGGCGCGGCAGTCCGCTTCGGGAGGAAGAGCTCCGCGACGAGGGATTCGTGCCTCTGCTGAAACTCGTTCACGGCCGCGGAGGAACGGGCGCGATCCCCTTTGACCGAAGACTCCGCGGCTCCGAGTAGGAGGTCGGTCACTCCGTTCATCGCGGAAACCACGACCACGAGCGGCGTCCCGGCCCTGCCGGCGCGATCGGCTGCTTTCCTCAGCGCCTCGGCACTGCCGACCGCCACACCCCCGAATTTATAAACCTGGACTTCCATCCCCGTTGGACCGTGGAGTATACGTCACGGGGTGGCCGGGGCTTTCCAGCCCCGGCTGGTGCCCCGCAAGCACAAACGTGGGAGCCAGCGGCGAACGCGTTCATAGCGTCGCCTGGACGATCACGATCTGTGGCGCGAGGCCGGGGCTGGAAAGCCCCGGCCACTGGAACTCAGGACCCGAGGTGATAGGCGAGCAGTTTCCACTCGCCGTTTTCCTTCACGAGCGTGAAGGTTGCCGGAAGCTCGGTTCCGCTCTCCAGAGTCACGGTTCCTTCGAGCTCCGCGCCGCTGGTGTCGACCGAACGATTCGAGAAGGTCGTGTCGGTCACCGCGAAAAGAGACGCCTGGGACGACGCGATTGCCCGGAATTCCTCGAGCGGCTGCACTTCCTTGAGAGGCGCGGAAAAATAGTCATGCGCTTTCTCGTAATCGCCGGCCGCCGCAGCCGCCAGAAAGTCCTTCGCGACGGTCTCGGGCCCCTCGGTCGCTTTCATCACTCCCCACCAGATCCCGCCTCCGAGCAGGGCGGCCAGAAGGATCAGGCCGAAGCAGCCGAGGGCGACCCACTTGATCCACCCCCCTTTTCGCGGGGCGGATGGAGATGGCGCCGGGTGAGCAGCCGGGGACGATCCTGGGACCTCAGTCATTGAAACTCCTTTCAACGCCGAGCCAACGGCGGGCAACCAGCCGCAACGCTAACCACCTGGCTCACCAGCGGCTGCACATTTTGGGGAATGGGGCCGCGCCCCGAAACTACCTCTTCAGATTGGATCGCTGCATTATGACGGAATCGGGCCTGTTCCGGATCAATCTTTCCCTCTGAACAGCCTCGGGTTGGCCTCGATGAAGCGCAGAATCCATCGCTCCAGGAACGAATCGATTTCCGACGTTTTCAGAAAGACGTAGCCGAAGATCGCAATCGCGAATGCTCCGGCGGTGTCGACGATCAGGTCGGCCATGGTGTCCCGAAGGCTCTTCTGCATCGTGGTCCCGAAGATCGAGTCCATGCCGAACTCGAAGATCTCCCATAGGGCGCCGAGTCCGATCGAGAACATGAACGCGAAGAGGGCGACGAACCCCGGCTTCATGTCGATTTCGAGATCGGGCTTCTCGTTGATGACGTAGACGAGCAGAAAACCGAGGACGCCGAGCAGCAATCCGGAAGCGGTGTGCAGTGCCATGTCCCACCACCAGAAGCGGACGTAATAACCCTGCACCTCGCCGAGAAACAGACAGGCGAAAATGAAGAGAACGGCGAGGCCTTCGAGCTCGGGGGGGATGAAGACGGCGAGCTTCTTGCCCAGAAGCAGCGGAAGCAGGGTGACCAGCAGGATCGTCGCGGTCGTCAGGGCGGCGAGCCAATTTCCCTGGAACGCCGCGGCAACGATTCCGATGACGAGCAGACTCTGCAGGGCGATCGTGAGCCAGCGATGAACGAGAGTCTCCCGGTTCATGAGCGTCCGATTCTACATTGATGACGTTTCGGCCCTCTCACGAGAACCCCTTCCGGCCCGCCGTACCGCCATCTGTCCCCGGTCCGGATTCGCTATGTTCCCGTCGCGCTCGTCGTCGAAGAGGATGGGGCATTCGTCGACTACGTGCGGCTCCAGACGCAACAGGGCGTCCGGGGAACCGAGCTGGTTCGCCTGATCGAAGACCGCTATCACGACAGCTACGACCTG
>JBHEOL010000242.1:0-11172 GCA_046261635.1 Thermoanaerobaculia bacterium
AAGAAGGGGGAGTACCGGAAGCAGATGCAGCAGATGGTGAAGGAGGGGTTCACGCGGGCGATCGTCGACGGACAGATGGTCGAGCTCGCGGATCCGCCGGTGCTCGACAAGCAGAAGAAGCACACGATCGACATCGTGATCGACCGTCTGGTGATGAAGGAGGGAGTCGAGCAGCGGCTGGCCGACTCGCTCGAGACGGGAACGAGAGTCGCCGGCGGCCTTCTGAAGATCCTCTACGCGGAGGACGGGCGGGAGGAACTGCTCTCGCAGAACTACGCCTGTCCCGACTGCGGAGTGTCGGTGGGCGAGATCGCCCCGCGCATCTTCTCGTTCAACTCACCCTATGGAGCGTGCGCGCGATGCGCGGGTCTCGGCGTGCTGCTCGAGGTCGACCCGGCCAAGCTCGTGCCGGACGAGAGCCTTTCGATCGACGCCGGCGCGATCTCGATCTGGAAGGCGAACTCCGAGACGTGGCGCCTCCAGCAGATCCGCCAGCTCGCGAAGCCGTTCAAGTTCAAGCTGAGCGTCCCCTGGAAGAACCTCAGCGACAAGACGAAGCACCTGATCCTCTACGGAACCGAGAAGGAGGTCCGCTTCACCTGGGGCGGCGACGGCGGATACACCTACGACGGAACCTTCGAAGGGCTGAGTCCGATGCTGACGCGGAAGTACCGCGAGGTCGAGGACGACGCCCGTGAAGAGATCGAGAAGTACATGACCGGCACGCGGTGCCCCGACTGCGAGGGGAAGCGACTCAAGCCCGAAGCTCTGGCGGTGACGGTGGCCGATCACCCGATCGATGAGGTCGTGCGGCTGCAGCTGAAAGACGCGGAGGTCTTCTTCACCGATCTCGAGCTCGCTGCGCGCGACGAGCAGATCGCAGGCAAGATCCTCAAGGAGGTCCGCGAGCGCCTCCACTTCCTCAACGACGTCGGCGTGGGCTACCTCACGCTCGACCGCGCGGCAGCGACGCTCTCGGGTGGCGAAGCGCAGCGCATCCGGCTCGCGACGCAGATCGGCTCGAAGCTGATGGGCGTGCTCTACGTTCTGGACGAACCGTCGATCGGGCTTCACCAGCGCGACAACAAACGGCTCATCGATTCGCTGCGCGGGCTCTGCGAGCTCGGGAACACGGTCATCGTCGTCGAGCACGACGAAGAAACGATTCATGCGGCCGACCACGTCATCGACCTCGGGCCCGGCGCCGGGATCCACGGCGGCGAGGTCGTCGCCGAGGGGTCCGTCGAGGCAATCGGCCGTTACGAGCGCTCGCTGACCGGGCGCTATCTCCGCGGAGACAAACAGATCGAGATCCCTTCCCAGCGCCGAGCCCCCAACGGAAAGAAAATTCGCATCCGCGGCGCGGCGGAGAACAACCTCCAGAACATCGACGTCGTGTTCCCTCTCGGAGTGCTCGTCGCCGTCACGGGCGTCTCCGGGTCGGGAAAGTCGACCCTCGTCAACGAGATCCTCTACAAGGCTGCCTCGCGCGAGATTTACGGCTCAATCGCGACGCCCGGCCGGCATAAGAAGATCGAGGGCCTCGAGCACGTCGACAAGGTGATAGACATCGATCAGTCGCCGATCGGCCGGACACCGCGCTCGAATCCGGCGACCTACACCCAGGTGTTCAGCGAGATCCGATCGCTGATGGCGAAGACGCCCGAGGCGAGGATGCGCGGCTACGGGCCGGGAAGGTTCTCGTTCAACGTGAAGGGCGGCCGCTGCGAGGCATGCAGGGGCGACGGCCAGATCAAGATCGAGATGCACTTCCTTCCCGACATCTACGTCACGTGCGACGTCTGCGGAGGAAAGCGCTACAACCGCGAGACGCTCGAGGTGCACTACAAGGGGCACTCGATCGCCGAGATCCTCGCGATGACGGTCGAGCAGGCAAACGAAGTGTTCCGCAACGTTCCCCGGATCTACAACATCCTCCGCACCCTCGACGAGGTCGGACTCGGCTACATCACCCTCGGTCAGTCTTCGACGACGCTATCCGGTGGCGAGGCCCAGCGCGTGAAGCTCGCGCGCGAGCTCGCGAAGCGGTCGACCGGCAAGACTCTCTACATCCTCGACGAGCCGACGACCGGACTTCACTTCGACGACATCGCCAGGCTGCTCCAGCTTCTTCACGGACTCGTGGAGAAGGGGAACACGGTCGTGATCATCGAGCACAACCTCGATGTCATCAAGACCGCCGACTGGCTGATCGACCTCGGTCCCGAGGGAGGTGACGGCGGCGGGCTCGTGATCGCCGAGGGAACGCCGGAGGATGTCGCGGCGATGGCGACGGACACCGGCGCGTATCTTCGCAAAGCTCTCTCGGGGGCGCGGCTCCATGCGGTCCCAAACGCCGGCTCCCGGGCGAAGACCGCCGCGAAGTGATCCCCCCCCCGGGGGGGGGGCCACTGCTCGACGGGACCCGCCGGATTCCGAGGAGAATCACGTCGCTCAGGGACGTTCGCTCTGGACGCGCGGCGTGCGATCGCGTATGAACCGGGTATTGAGGACTCCGACATGATCAGGGCTACTTTCCATCTTCTTCTCGCTTCTGCTCTTTTCTCAGCGAACGGAATCAGCGCGCCCTGCGACTTTCACAGGCTCGAGGCTCCGCGCGACGCGGCCGCATGGGCTTCGTCGATCTTCGCTGTGGCTGACTTCGACGGCGACCGTGTCACGGACGTTGTGATCAGCGACGGAAGTGTTCCTGCGATCCGTTTTCTCCGGCGTGACGGGTCGTCGACGGATCTCCCGCTCGACATTGGAGGCGACATCCGCGGGGCGGCGATCGGCGACTTCGACGGCGACGGTCGCCCGGATTTGGTGATGACCAGTTTCGAGTTCGAAGCGTTTCTTGCGATCAACCGACTCCCCGTGGGATTCGAGGTCGAGCGTTTCCCTGAGGCTGACGGGTCGGTGGAGGCTCTCGCCGCCGATTTCGACGGTGACGGCAATCTCGATCTCGCGCTGGTCGGAGGAGGTCTCCCCCGGGTGCTCTACGGCGACGGGAATGGCGATTTCCCGAGGTCGGCAGCGACCGGTTTTTCCGGGTCGGGGCCGGCGCTCGTGGCCGACTGGAACGGCGATGGCCGTCCCGACATCGTAGCCGCGTCGAGCGGCCACCGGTTCGTGGTTCATCTCAGCGAGGGCGCCAGCGGATTCGCGACCGGAGGCTCTGTGGAAGTCGACGGTTTCCCGAACGAGATTCTCGCGGGCGATCTGACGGGCGATGGGCGTCCCGACCTCGTCGTTCTCACCTCGACGAACCTCGCCGTCGCGGAAGGCACGGGAGTGGGATTCGCCGCACCGCGCGCGACGATCTTCGCGCAGGCGGCCGCGGATGGGGCGGCCATCGGAGATTTCGACCGCGATGGGATGATCGAGCTCGCCATGTCCCTGGCCGGCCGCACCGAGTTCATCGACGGAGGAGTGGTGTATCTCCCCCCGGCGCTGTTCGTCTCCAGGATGGGCACCCCCGACAATCCGCGAATCGACGTATGGGAGTTCCTCGCGCGGCGCAGCACGCCCTTGTTCACTGGAGATTTCGACGGAAACGGGCAGCTCGACCTGATGGCAGGTGGCGCCGTCTATCGCGGTTCGGGAGTCATCGGCTTCGAAACCGAGAGCCGAATCGCGCTCGGATTCGCGCCGTCGATGATCGCCGCGGGAGATTACGACGGGGATGGCCTCGCCGACCTCGCGGTCGCCTCGTCCGACTCGGCGGGCATCCGTCTCTATCGAGGGCGCCGCAGCGGTGGCGTCGTAGACGCCGGCTCGCTGGCGATCGGCGATGCGACGAGCCTGACCGCCGCGGATTTCGACCAAGACGGCCGGGCCGACCTGGTGGTCGGGAGGAGCGGTGAGCTGCTGGTTCACTACGGGATGACCGCGGAGGACAAGCTGTTCGAGTCTCCGATCTCGATTGCCGTCGCGGGTCAGCCGATGGCCGTGACGGCGATCGACGTCACGGCGGACGGGCGGCTCAATCTCCTGTTCGCCGAGTCGTCGGGCCAGGGCTTCACTCTGCACGTCCTTTCCAGAGACGTTCCGCGAGGATTTCTGCGGATCGATGAGCTGGACGCGGGAATGAAGGCGCCGACGGCGATCGGCCTCGCCGACGTCGACCGCAACGGAATCGCGGATCTGATCGTCGTGGCCCGCGGAAAAGCGCCCATCGCGCCTCCGTTCGAGCCCGACGGAACGGGGATCGTTTACCGTCGCGACGGGTCAGGCCGAGTGGTCACTCAGGATCTCCTGTTCGAGGGGCTCTCTCCGATCGCAGTCGAGGGTGGGGACTGGGATGGAGACGGCGACGACGATCTTCTGATCGCGCAGCAGTTCGGAACTCTGCTCCTGCTGCGGAACGAGGGGGGCATCCTCAGCGAGCACGCCCTCGGCGCGAGGGCGACGCTGGAGCTCCTGCGCACCGATCTCGATCGCGATGATCAGACCGACCTGCTGCTGCTGCAGACGTCGGAGTCTATTCTTCGCCTCGAGCATCGGGGAGGCGAGTTGGTGGAAGCGGGGGGATTCGTCGCGGGGAGCGTACCGGTCGCGATGGCTGTCGGGGACTTCGACGGCGACGGTGTGATCGACGTGGCTGTCGCCAACGAAGGGTCGTCGTCGGTTTCGCTCGTGTACGGGTCCTGCGGCAGAACGCGTGCGGTTCGCCGCCGGTAAGCCGGGGGGGGGTGAAGGCGCGCGGAACGACCACGACGAAAATGTCCGTCGCCGCTCTTTTCCCAAGACGCGGCATCGGCGATACCATCACGAGGGAAGGCGCCGATGCAAAACGACGAGCGAAGACGTGTGTCCCACCGGATGTCCGCGGCGACCTGGGAATCGCTCGCGAAAAAAGATCCCTGGCGCGCGGTACTGACCAGCGTCGATGGAAGCGTGGCGGCCGGGGACGTGGAGGCCCGCGATGCGTTCTACCGCTCGGGTGAGGCCTACCTCGAGCGGATACTCGCGGCGATTCGCGCCCACATCGGGCTGGCCGACCATTTCGAGACAGCGGCGGATTTCGGCTGCGGCGTCGGGCGCGTGGCCGTTCCCCTCGCCCGGCTCTGTGGAGAGCTGATCGCCGTCGATGTTTCCGCGACGATGCTGTCGCTGACCGCGGAACACGCGAGTCGGCAGGGCGTGGGGAATGTCGTGCTGCAAAAGGGAGAAGACTTCGTGGCGGACCGGCGAGGCCTCGATCTCCTGCACTCGGTGATCGTGCTCCAGCACATCTGGCCGGAGGAAGGCTTTCGCATCCTCGCGGCAGTTCTCCCGAGGATGCGGCCGGGCGGAGTCGTGGTCCTGCACGTTCCTTATCACGTCGGAGGGGAGCGGGCGCGGCTTCCGTTCCGGTGGGCTCGATCGCGGATTCCCGGTTGCAACGCGGTGGCGAACATGCTCCGTGGCCGTCCTGCGAAAGAGCCGTACATGCAGATGAACGCCTACGACCTGAATCGCCTGGTCGCCCTGCTTCACCAGCACGGCTTCGGCGACCTTTTCCTGCTCGACGAGCCACAGGGCGAAGTCCGCGGCGTGATTGTGATCGCCAAGAGGTGAAGGTGTGGCTGCGGCTTTCCAGCCGCGGCCGGAGAGAAGCCCGGAGCTGGAAAGCTCCGGCCACGCGAGGAGATGCGATGTGGCTGCGGCTTTCCAGCCGCAGCCGGAGGGAAGCCCGGAGCTGGAAAGCTCCGGCCACGCTCGATCAGGTCTCGCGTGGGGCCGGAACCCCGATGTAGCGATACCCGATCTTGGCGACGCCGACGATGATCTCTGCCTCGGTTTCGATCGCTTTCTGAAGCTTCCGACGGAGCCGCGTCACGTGCGTGTCGACCGTTCGGCTGTTCAGGTTGAGGTCGACCCGGTAGTTCCAGACCCGGCTGAGCAGCTCGTCGCGCGGCACCACGCGGTCGCGGTTGCGGAACAGGTAGATCAGGAGGTCGAACTCTTTCGGCGAGAGTTTCAGCTGCTGCCCGTTCGCCTCCGCTTCGCGCGTGGAGGGGTCGAGCCTGAGAGTCGTGTCTTCGAAAACGGCTTTCTGCTGGACCTCGGTCCGCCTCATGACCGCATCGATGCGGGCGAACAGTTCCTGCAGCCCGAACGGCTTGGTGACGTAATCGTCCGCCCCGCCCCGGAGGCCGCGGACCTTGTCGGTCTCGGCGCCGCGGGCCGTGAGCAGGATGACCGGGACTTTGGAGTACTTGCGGATGTGGTCGAGGACCTCGAAGCCGCTCTTTTTCGGAAGCATCAGGTCGAGCAGGACCAGGTCCGGTGTCTCCGCGTGAAACAGCTCGATGGCCTGCTCCCCGTCGACGGCCTGCACGGTTTCGTGGTTTTCCAGGCGAAGATTGATGTCCAGCCCCTGGCGCAGGCCGGCATCGTCTTCCACGATCAGAATCTTGCTCATCCTTCGGTCGCTCCTCGTTCGTTGCGGCTCCAGTTTACCTCCAAAAGCGGAGCCCGGCAGCGAGCTCGCGTAGGATGGAAAGATCGATTCGGCCATGGTCAGTCCCGCCTTTCCGCTCGACTCCCTGGAAGTTCGGGCCTCCGGATGACGAGCATTCATCTTGATTACGCTTCCCGCTGGCGAAGGTTGCGGACCGGCTGGCTGTCCGGTTGTGTCGCCTTCGGAAACAGCAGTCGAAACGTCGATCCCTCGCCGTAAACCGAGTCGACCTCGATGCGGCCGCCGTGCGACTGGACGATCTGCTGGACCAGGGTCAGCCCGAGGCCGGCGCCCCGGCGGGTCTGGGTGTCGGAGAACTGCGCCCGGTAATAGGGCTGGAAGATCCGCGCGAGGTCTCCGGGCGTGATGCCGACCCCGTGGTCCCTCACGGCGATCGTGACGAAGTCATCGTTCTCGGAGAGACGGATCTCGAGGCGCTTCTGATCTCCGGAGTATTTGATCGCGTTGTCGACCAGGTTGAGCAGCGCGCGGGACACTGCCTCGCGGTCCCACAACTGATCCTCGGGCACCGAGTCGATCTCGACTTCGATCTCGAAACCCTTCCCGCGGATCCAGGACTCATAGGTGCCGACGAGCGACTCGATCAGGTCGACCGGATCGACCGGGTTGAAAACGAGGGGTTGGGAGCTCTTGGACAGCCGCGCGACATCCAGCACGTTCTCGACGAGATGACTCAGGTGGACGACTTCCCGGAGAATCGAGTCCTGAAGGTCGCGCCGGTCCTTCTCCGGCAGCCTGTCGCCGCGCTTGAGCGTCTCGGCCCCCATGCGGATCATCGAGAGGGGAGTGCGCAGTTCGTGAGAGATATTGGCGATCAGGGCCGTGCGCAGCTGAACCGCTTCGGACTCGCGCCGGAGTCCCTTGATCGCGAATCCTGCGCCGACGGCGACGATGACCAGCGCGAGGAAGACGTAAGCGAGGCTCACCGTCCTCGGGTTCTCCCACCATCCTCCCCGGAACAGCGGGTCGATATTCGCCTGGATGGCGTAGTCGTGGAGCGGTGGGCTGAGCGGGATGATGACCGAAGGTCCCACCGGCGTATCGACGAATCCGATTTGAGGGCCGCGCCGGACGACGCCGAGCTGAGTCTGCTGCCGGATGGTCATCGCCGCCGGCAGGTGGGCCATGTGGATCTGCGATTCGAGCTGGATCGCGCCGCGCACGGTGGTCAGCAGCCGTGAGGGGTCGTACGAATAGCGGATCGTGCCGCTCGCCGTGTAAAACTCGTTCTTGAACGTTCGCGTCGGCTCGATCTCGAGATCCTGGGTCACGTACACCGAATCGTTCGGATCGTCGTCGGGAAGGTAGATCGCCGAGACGATCCAGGAGTTTCGCTCGATCCACTGCCGGAGAGCTTCCTGCGTCGGATTCTCGGCGCGTTCGATCTGTTGCCACTCCTCGGAGGCTCCGAACATCGACGACCGGACCACGGCATCGGCACGGCTGGCCGAGATCTCGGCCGCGTGGTGGAGGTACTGGATCGAAAGCGTCGTCAGCCCCCGCTCGGTGCGGACCGACAGCTGATACGAGTGCCACGAGAGGGCGCCAAGGGCGCCGGCAACCAGGAGGAATGGGATGATGATGTAGGGACGGAGAATGGACGTCGATCCCGAAAAGAGGGATTTGAACCGGGAGCTGGTCGATGGAAGTCTCATGGGTTCAGACGTCGGTCAGGATCGTGCCCCCGGTTCGTTTTCAGGCGGCTCGCTCCGCCGGATGCCCCTCGATCGAACGTCCGCACGGAGGTGCCGCTACTGTCCGGTAGCAGTCTCACCATGCGCTTCCTGGAGATGAGCCTGGATTGCCTTCCGGATGTACTCCTCCGGCATTTTTCCCATCTCGGCCAGGACCCGGCGAACCTCTCCATACCGGGTTACTACGATGTTCAGCCGGCCGTCGTTCTTGTCGGCCGCCTCCTGCAGGAGGCGCTTGACCTGCCTGATGTCGTTGCGGCTGACGTCCCGCCCGTTGATCGCGACGAGCAGATCGTCGTTGCGGAATCCCCCCCGTTCGGCAGGGCTTCCCGGGATGACCGCGCGCACGATGACCCCAAGGCTGGTCCGCTCGAGCCGGACGCCGAGAAAGCTCTGCCCCTCGAGCATCTCGCGGATCTGGATCGCGCATTCGCGCGCGGGCGCCGAGCACGTTTTCCCGCCACTCGCTGGCTGAGCCAGCAGAAGGAGGGAGACGAGGGCTGTGGCGAGGAGTCGCATTGCGATGGCAGAACCAGCTTATAGGCGCTAAGCGTCCCTGAAGGGAGCAGAAGCGGTTACAAAATCGGAAACCCCGGGGGGGACCGCATTCTTTCACTCCCCCCCCCGGAACCGCTCAGAATTCCAGCAGTCCGAATGCCGCGGGGACGTGGAAATCTGCCGGCTCCTTCATCGTCGGCCTCCAGGAGGAGTACTCGTCGCCGAGCTCGGCATCCCGATCGATGCGGAAAAAGTTCGCCCGCCACCGATCCCCCGAGCCCGGAGGTTCGACCGCGAGCCCTGCGAAGGGGATCACCAGGAGCGTCTCGAAGCGCCAGAGTCCCGTCGTGTCCCGCCGGACCCGCCGAGTCGAGGTCCACATGCCGGAGCAACCCCATCCGAGGTCGACGCTCATCGATTCCCTCGAACCGTTCGGCGAGTGAATCGCCGCGTCGAGCAGGGTCCCGAGGGGGTTCACTTCGATCTCGTAGTACCGCTCGGGAGAGCCGGGGGAGAGGAAGGCCTCGAGCACGTCCTCCTGCCAGAGGGGCTCGTCGTGTTCGTACATCGTGGCGAGGATCGCCGAATCGACACCCGAGAAAAGAAGGTAAAGCTGCTCCGCGTCGCGGTAGATATGGAGCAGAGTGGCCAGTCGGGGAGTGCCGCCGTCGGCCGCCTGAGTGAAAACGAGGGGAGGACACCCTTCCGGGATGTTCCAATGCTCGGTCGAGTCGAACTCGCGAAACGGAATCCGTACGGTTTCGGCCAGGGGCGGCATTCGGGCAAATGGTACTCTACTGGTTCGCCCCCCCGGCATACGGAATGCAGAGTGCGTTTGAAGTCATGGATCTCGAATTCGAAGAACTGAAGCGCGAGTTTCTGGAAGAAGCCCGTACCAAGGTGGAGGAGATCGCAGGCCTTCTCGATGGGGATGGTTTCGGAACCGGGGAGTCGCGTGATCGTGGAACCTATCTGGCCCACCAGCTCAAGGGCGCCGGCGGCAGCTACGGCTACGCCGACATCTCGGCCGAGTCCGCGTCGCTGGAGAACGACCTGGAAGCCTCCCCGGTTGAAGGCGGCCAGATCGCCGCGCGGGTCGACTCCCTGCGTAGGGTGATCGAAGAACGGCTCAAAGAGCTCTCGACCTGAGCGCGCCGGTCACACGGTTCGTGGAGGAAACGGCTCTTCCTGCATCCGTCGTTCGGCCTGAACCTGATTCCGGCCGTGCTCTTTCGCGCGGTAGAGCGACGCGTCCGCATCCTCGATCAGGGCCATCGGCGAGACGATCTTCGGATGCGGGACGGAGGAAACGCCGATGCTCACCGTGACACGCACCGTCGCGGCCTCGGTCTCGATCACCGTCGATTCGATCAGCTCGCGGATCTGTTCGGCGAAGATGATCGCCTGCTCCATCTCGGTCTCCGGCATGATGATGCCGAACTCCTCGCCGCCGTAGCGCGCGGCGAGATCGGAGTGGCGGATCGACCTCTGGAAGATGGCGGCGACTCTCTTCAGAACGAGGTCGCCGACCGCGTGGCCCCAGGGATCGTTGATCTTCTTGAAGAAGTCGATGTCGATCAGGGCGAGGGAAAGAGGGCGGCTGTAACGCGAGGACTCGACGAAGTGCTTTGCCAGCTCGTCCTGGAAATGGCGGTGGTTGTAGAGATTCGTCAGGCCGTCGGTGATCGAGAGCCGCGCCAGCCGCCGGTTCGCCTCGATCAGCTCATTCTGCAGGGCGACGATGCGGAGCCCCGCGCGGATCCGGGCGATCAGCTCCGGCATGTGAAACGGCTTGGTCATGTAGTCGTCGGCGCCCAGATCGAGCCCTTCGATCTTATCGGCCTGGTCGTCCTCGCCCGTCAGCATGACCACGTAGCGGCTCTTGAGCTCCGGAGTCTGCTTGAGGCGGTTCGCGAGACTCACCCCATCCATGTCGGGGAGGCGCCGGTCGAGAATCGCCAGGTCCCACGGTTGGGTGGCGAGCGTTTCTTCCGCTTCCTTGCCGGTCGCGCATTCGATCACCCGATAGCCCGCCCGAGTGAGAAAGAGCCGGATCAGGTTTCTGATCGGTCGGTCGTCGTCGACGATCGCGACGGTCGAGGGATTCTGGGTTTCAGTCATGTCGTTCTTCCCAGCCGGGGGCTGCAGGGTCCGCTGGACGGGCGTCTGATCCCCAGTCGTGGCAATGTCGGTGCCATGCGGTCCGGGGGAACGACCACCACCCAGGGCCTCGGGTATGATCCGGCAGCCATGCCGACAGCTGAACAGATCGAGGAAATCATCGACCGCGCCCTCGTGGAGGACCTTCCCGACATCACCAGCGAAGCCGTGTTCTCCCTCGCCGAGCGGGGGACGGCACGGATCGTCTCACGCGTCCCGGGCGTGCTCGCCGGGCTCCGTTTCGCGCGCGCGACCTTCAACACCGTGGGCGATGTCTCGTTCGAGGGTCATCTGGCGGACGGCGACCGGCTCGAGCCGGGCGCCGTGATCGCAACGCTCGAGGGTCCCATC
>JBHEOL010000244.1:0-11116 GCA_046261635.1 Thermoanaerobaculia bacterium
CCGGCGTTCTAACCAACTGAACTACGACCCCGCTCAGGGTGCAACCGGGTAACGGTGTCCGCCTGGGGAACATTCCCGTGGCGAAGCCCTTCGGCTCACGTCGCTCCCGGCTCGAAGCCGGCGAAGATTAGCCGCGCTCCGGTTCCATGTCAAGCACGGTCGCAGCGGGATCGAATTCGGGGAGCTCGGAAGCCCGATCGAGTGTCGGGGCCGCCGCATCCTTGGACGAGAGCGTCGGATTCGCGAGGGGCCACTCGATACCGATCGCGGGGTCATCCCACCGGATCGATCGGTCGAATTCCTTCCGCCATGGCTCGGTGCACTTGTAGACGACCTCGGCACGCTCGCTCGTCACGCAGAATCCGTGTGCGAAACCCGGGGGGATCCAGAGCTGCCGCTTGTTACCAGCGGTGAGCTCGTAACCGACCCATCGACCGAAGGAGGGCGAGCCCCTCCGGATGTCGACGGCCACGTCGAAGATCGCGCCGGCGATGCAGCGCAGGAGCTTTCCCTGCGGGTGGGGCTGCTGATAGTGGAGCCCTCGCAGCACTCCATGCGAGGAGGCGGAGTGATTGTCCTGCACGAAGGGGAGATCGATGCCGGCCGCGGCGAAGGTTTCGATCCGGTAAGTCTCCATGAAGAAGCCGCGGTCGTCTCCGAAGACCTGGGGCTCGACCAGCACGACGCCGGAAAGAGCGGTCGGTAGAAATCGCATCGTGGAATTATACGGGGAGCAGGATCGGCCGGCGCTCGTCAGGGACTCGAGTTCTGAAACTCGCCTTCGAGGCTCGCCGAGGCGAGCGTCCGAATCAGGTCGCGCCCTTCCGGATCGCTGCGTCGGTAGAGATCGCACAGAAGCTCGACCTGTTCCCACGTCTCGTTCGCCGACACTGTGAATCCTTCGACCGGCTGGTTCGCGTCCAGGGTCCACTTCCGGTTCCAGCGACCCTTGTCGAACGAATAGCGGATGAAGCCGGTCTTTCGGGTGAGATCCCGGCTCGGAAGCAGATGCTCGTCGAGCCGGTTCGAGCCGATGTCGAACCGGTTCGAGGCGAGCGAACCGTTCCGGAATATCGGCATCTCGCCGGTGACCGGAGCCATGAATCCGCGGGCATTCGCCACCTGCTCGACCAGCGTGCTCGCAACGTAAGACGACGTGAGCTTCTTGATCCGTTCGAACTGGGATCCTTCTTCTTCGAGGAAGCGAATCCCGGAGCGATAGACCGTCAGCCCCTGATCGCCCGGCATGAAGCGCTCGACTCTGCAGGCGACGACCTCCGCCGGCATGCTGATCTCCTCACCGTCGAACCGGATGCGAAGCGTCTTTCTCGTCCCTCTCTCGATGCGGGCGTAGTGCTCGACCCTCGCTCCGAAATTACTGATGTCGACGAGCACCACGCCGCTGCTGCCGAGTCGGCACACGAAGGGCTTGGAGAGGCGAATCCGCTCTGCGCGCCTGCGATTGGATCGATTGGGAGTCATGGAGCCGATGTCCACAATATAACGTCAGAGGCCGGAAATGATGCCGCCGTTTTTGTGAATTTCGAATCGGGCAAGGTTGGAATGGTGACGAATGACACCGTGATGACGGCCTGAGCCTCAGATGGTCTCACTCAACACCGTCCATGATTGCTGTGTTGGACGCCCTCTCCACCCGCCGCAGGCGGATCTGCTCAGGCTCGCGGCTTCCCGACCGCAGGTCGCAACACGGGCCGGGATACGAATCCGGTCGGCTTGCAGCGGGCGCAGGCGCGGTAGCCCGCCCGCTCGGCCGCGGCTTCGTCGCGGAAGAAGGCGGCATTTTCTTTCCGGATGCGCCGCGCGTCCCTGCAGGTCGGAAAGCAGAAGATCTTCGTGGTGCGGGAGCCGACGAAGCGAAGCCCGTCCTTTGCGAGTCGGTCGAGCTCTTCGACGGGAGCTCCTTCGGCGCGAAGCAGGCGACGCTTCATCTCCGGTCCCCATCCGTAGTTCCCGATTCCCCCGGCGTTGGGGACCACCCGATGGCAGGGGAGGATGAGGGGGATTGGGTTCCTGGCCATCACGTTGCCGACGGCGCGGATCGCCTTCGGGCGGCCGACGGCGGCCGCGACCCATCGATAGGGGCGGACCTCACCCTTGGGGATCTTCCGGATCGCGGAGAGCACGTCGATCTCGAACTTGGTGAGCCCCGACAGGTCGAGCTCGATTCCGGCCGGTTCGTTCCCCTCCAGGACGCTCACGATCGCCTCGCGGATGTTCGCCGGGACCGGCGCATGTTCGAGGGGGAGACCGGGATGGTGCGCGGACCAGTGCTCCAGAAAATCGGCAGCCGAGGATGCGCGGCTCATGATCTGCCGAACGCCGTGCACGCTGTGGACGACGAAGATGGTCAGCCCGTCCCATTCGAACGACCCGAACCGGTCGCGCGGGGGCCTGGAGGGGAGGCCGCGATGCCTGAGCTGTTTCGCGAGAGTCGCGAGTCCTTCGAGATCGTGCCTCGAATCGTCGCAGCTGGGACAGGTCCTGAGGTGGTCGAGGAGCTCCGCGGTCTCAATGGAGGGGAGCTCGCCCGTGCGGGCGGCGTCGATTCGGGTGAGAGCGGATTTACAGCGCATGGGATGCTCCTTCCTTCTCCAGCGCGGTGCGAAGGAGTTTGAGGGCACGGAAGACGCGGCCGCGAAGCTGCGTCTCGCTCAGGCCGGTCGTCTTCGCGATCTCGGCGTAGGACATCTCTTCGATGAAGCGGAGAACGACGAGCTCTCGCCCCTCGGTCGGAAGCTTTTCGAGCGCTCGCTCGAGCCGGGCCAGCTGCTGCGCCTGTTCGAGCTCGGCGCCAGCCTGACGCCCATCGGCGAACGCTCCGATCCGGTCGTCATCGAAGGCGCTCAGCGGCTGCTCGATCTTCGACCAGACCCCGCGTCGCCGGTTGAGCGACAGATTTCTCGCAATCCGGAAAAGCCAGGGGCGCACGGCGAGCGCCCGGCACCGATCCTCGTCGTACTGCCGGGTCAGTGCGCGGTGCGCTCGCATCAGGGCGTCCTGAACGACTTCCTGGGCGTCGAACGAGTTCTGAAGGAGGCGGCAGGCGTACTCGAACAGAGGGCGTTCCCAGGCCTGGACGAAGGAGTCGAACGCGCCATGCTCGCGCCGGTGAACCGCGAGCGCGAGGGCTGCGGTCCCGTCCGCGGAAGGTTCGACGAGCGGAGTTCGCATCAGGGCTTCCACACTACCCGGAACACGGGTCGTGAGGGTGGCGTTCGCAGAAGCGAGGCGGCGCCCGCGGCACCGTCTCGTCTGTCATTCATGATACGGCCGGGGGGGGGGCGGGATCACTCCCGTGTGAACGGCCGGGGCGGCTCGGGCGGGCGGACGGGAAGCCGCGCGGCCTGCTCCTGCTTGAGCATGTCGTTGGACTTGATCGCTCCCATGGCGAGGGCGATCATCGAGCCGACGTCGGCCAGGTTCGCCGGAAGAACCATCGTGTTGTTGGCCTTCGCCAGTTCGCCGAATTTTTCGACGTAGGCCTCCGCGACCCGCAGCTGGAGCGCCTCCATCCCTCCGGGGGTCTGAATCGCCTCGGCGACCTTGTGCAGGCCCTCGGCGGTCGCCGCCGCGACCGAGAGGATGGCGGCTGCTTCACCCTCGGCTTCGTTGATTTGTTTCTGCTTCTTCGCTTCCGACGCTTTGATCGTCTGCTGCTTTTCTCCCTCGGCCGCGTTGATCGCCGCGTCGCGTGAGCCTTCCGACTGGAGGATCGTCGCCCGCTTCTCGCGCTCGGCGCGCATCTGCTTCTCCATCGCCGCCAGGACGTCCTTCGGCGGGGTGATGTTCTTGATCTCGTAGCGGAGAACTTTCACACCCCACGACTCGGAAGCCTTGTCGAGTTCGGTCACGACCTGGATGTTGATATTGGTCCGCTCTTCGAAGGTCCGATCGAGCTCGATCTTCCCGATCTCGCTGCGCAGCGTCGTCTGCGCCAGCTGGGTGATCGCGAAGATGTAGTTCGAGATCCCGTAGGAAGCGCGCTGCGGATCGAGCACTTTCAGATAAAGAACGCCGTCGACTGCGACCTGGACGTTGTCCCGCGTGATGCAGACCTGCTCCGGGATGTCGATCGCGTTCTCCTTGGTCGAGTGCTTGTATCGGATGACGTCGAGGAAGGGGATCAGGATGTGAAACCCTGCGTTGAGCGTGCCGCTGTACTTGCCGAGGCGCTCGACGACGTAAGCGTTCTGCTGAGGAACCACAGTGGCGGTCTTTGCGATGATGATGATGACGAGGAGCGCGAGCGCTCCGGTGACGAACAATGCTCCCGGCATGCGAATCTCCTATTCAGTGCCCGGTCACACGTCGCTGACGGGCCGGATGACTACGGTCAATCCTTCGACGCGTTCGACCACGCAGCGCTCGCCGCGACTCAGGGGTTGGGCCGTCCCGTTCCGGGCCGACCAGGACGTGCCACGTAGCTCGGCCTTTCCGATCGAGCCCGCCGCGATTTCTTCCGATGTCGTTGCGTGCTCTCCCACGAGCGTGTCCATCTGATCCGGGCCTCGATCGAGGCGAAGCCGGCGGAGAAGAGGCCGACGGAGAAGAAGGAGGGAAGAGACCGAGATCGCCGAGAAGAGAAGAAGCTGGAGCCAGAGGGGCCCGCCGAGGTCGAGCGCCACGAATGCGCCGACCGCAACGGCTCCAAAGCCGAAGAACGCGATGTGGAGTCCGGGGGCGAGAGCCTCGACCCCAAAAAGAAGAAATCCGATCAGGACCCACAGCCACCAGGGCATGCCGCGCTCTACCTTTCCGTGCTATTGGAACCGGGGAAGCCTAGCATGGGCCGCCTTCGGGCAGTGTGGTTTTTCAAACGGTGGGGGACGCTCGCTCGCGCACCTTTTCCACCAGGGCCTGACGTCGAATGGCCTGTAGACGACCGAGCGGTGGAGATACCGGGCTCAAAGTTCACCGGGACGTCGCGGCGGCCTGGAGGCGGGTCGGGCTAGAATCGAATGCCAATCGCCTCGGAACAGGATGGATAACCCGATGAGAGTGCGCCTTGCCGTCAGCCTGCTGACTGCCGCTGTTCTCCTCTTTCCTGCTGCTTCCTTCGGGGTCCCCTCGACGGATGAGCTCCGCGAGTCACTCCGAAAGGCGGAGTCAGACTTCGCGAGGGCGTTCGACGAGCGCGATCTGGATGCATTCCTCGCGCTCGTCGATGAGGACGTTGTGTTCCTCGGTGGGCGGGAGAATCTTCGCGGAAAGGCGGCGGTCGCCGAGGTCTGGTCGCGTTACTTCGAGACCGATGTGGCCCCCTTCGCATGGAAACCGGAGCGATATGAGGTCAACCCGAGCGGCACTTTGGGGATGACGACCGGACCGGTGACCGGCCCGGACGGAAAGTGGGTGAGCTCGTTCATGTCGATCTGGAAATTGCAGCCCGACGGGACGTGGCGAGTCATCTTCGACGGTGCGCCGCGTTGCCCGACGGGATCGTGATCGATCAGGGAGCACCGCTGGGCGCCCGCGAGTTACCGGACAGAACGCCGGCGAGCATGGCTGCGAGCTCTCCCGGAACGACGGGTTTCCTGAGATAGAGCGCGAATCCGGTGCCGAGAGCCCGGGCTTCATCTTCCGGCGAACCGTGCGCGGTGAG
This sequence comes from Thermoanaerobaculia bacterium, assembly GCA_046261635.1. GTDB lineage: Bacteria > Acidobacteriota > Thermoanaerobaculia > Gp7-AA8 > Gp7-AA8 > JBHEPS01. Next base: position 5,624 of record JBHEOL010000244.1, read on the forward strand.
GGCGACGACCGGGGCCGTGACCCGAGCCTCTTCGCGGAGTGCTCGCAGAAGGTGGAAGCCATTGCTCCCCGGGATCGCGATGTCGGTGAGGACCAGGTCGGGCGGCGATTCCTTCGCGATGCCCAGCGCCTCATCGGCGCTGGATGCGCCGATGAGGCTTCGCGCCGGCCTGCCTGAGGACTGCGACGATGACGTCGGGATTATGCGCGACGCTCAGCTTTCCCGTGATGATGCGTGAAACGTCGAGGATGTCGTCGACGAGCCGCACCTGGCTGCGCGCACCGCGCTCGATCGTGTCGAGGGCGGACTCGCGCGCCTGATCGTCCAGATTTCCTTCCCTGAGAAGGTGGGTCCACCCGAGAACGGCGGTGAGCGGCGTGCGGAGCTCATGCGAGAGAGTCGCGAGGAACTCGTCCTTCGCGCGGTTCGACGAGGCCAGAGCCTCGGCAGCTGCGGCGAGGTGGTCCGTGATGCGCTCCCGTGCGTCCTCGGACTCCTTCCTCTCGGTGATGTCGATGCAGGAGCCGATGTAGCCGTCGAATTGGCGCTCGCCGCCGAAGCGAGGCGTTCCTCGCGCGACGATCCACCGGAAGGCTCCATCGTAGCGTTTCAACCGGTACTCCATCTCGAAAGGCAACCGCCGCTCGAACGCCTCGAGGTACGTAGTCATCGCGCGGTCGAAATCCTCGGGATGGACGCCCGTCGCCCAGCCGTTGCCGATCTCCTGCTCGAGGGTTCTGCCGGTGAAGCGGAGCCAGGTCTGGTTGAGGATGGTGGCCCCGGACGGGATCGAACCGCCGACCCGCTGCGTGTAAAGCAGCCGCTCTACCACTGAGCTACAGGGCCCGAGCTTCCCGGACCAGAACCGAGCCGCGCTTTCGGCTCTTCCCCCCCTCGAATGGTCGGGTACGATCAGTCGAGGGGCTCGACTCGCGTGGTGGCAGAGAGCCTCCGCCCGCGGTTGCGGAAATTGTCCACGCTGTAAATCGCAATCGCGACCCAGATGAGGGCGAAAGCGACGAAGCGATTCCGGCCGAAGGGCTCGGAGTAGACGGCGACCGCGAACAGGAATTGGATCGTCGGGGCGATGTACTGCAGCAACCCGACGGTCGCAAGGCGGAGACGGCTGACCGCGGCCGCGAACCAGAGCAGAGGAAGAGTGGTCAGGGGCCCGGCGGCGAGCAGCAGCAGATCGAGTCCGGGCGAGTCGTGAAGAAACGAGAGTGTCCCCGCGCTCTCGCGGTAGAACAGGTAGGTGATCGCCAGCGGCAGAAGGATCGCGGTCTCGATGGCCAGACCCTCGATCGAAGCGACTCCCGCAAGCTTCCTGACCAGCCCGTACAAACCGAACGAGCTGGCGAGGATGAGGGAGATCCACGGGAACACCCCCGCGGCCACCGTGAGCCAGACGACCGCGATCGCCGCCAGGCCGATGCTGACCCATTCGGTCCGGCGCAGCCGTTCGTGCAGAAACACGAACCCAAGGAGGACGTTCACCAGCGGATTCACGAAGTAGCCGAGACTCGCCTCGACCAGCCTGCTGTGGGTGACGGCCCAGATGAACACGAACCAGTTCACCGCGATCAGGAGCGTCGATACCATGAGATAGAGGATCGACCTCCAGACCGTGAGCACCTCAGCGATCGCACTCCAACGGTGCAGCAGCGTGATGAGAATCAGCAGCACCACGACCGACCAGATGATCCTGTGAGCCAGGATCTCGAGCGGCGCAACCCGGTCGACGAACTTGAAGTAGACCGCGACGAAGCCCCAGAAGGCGTAGGCGGCGATCCCGTAAAAGATCCCCTTGAGCGTCTCTCTGTCCGGAGTGTGCTGCATCGTCGGGCGGCGGCGTATTAAAGCACGGGAGATGGGAGGCAGAGACGGAAAGTCAGTCCTCAGCAGCAAATCGGCGTGCGCGTGGCTGTGGGATTGGATTTTCCATCACCCCTTGGCCCTGCGGCGGTGCCGACGCAACCAGATCCAACCGATCGTTCCGCCGATCGTCACCAGGGAGATCGCGAGACCCCAGTAGAACGATCGCGGGTCGTAACTGAAGTCGACCACGTGCCTTCCCTGGGGGAGATGAACGCCGAGGAACGCGTGATTCGCCGTTCGGATCGGAATGTCCCGCCCGGCAATCCGCGCATGCCACCCATGCCATCCCACCTGCGAGAGAATCACCCACCCGGGGTTCTCCATCTCGACTTCCAGGCGAAGGCCGTTGAGAGAGTGGCTTGCGACGCGAACGCGTCCCGGTCCGTTCGTAATCTCGCTCGGCGCGGCTCCTCCCTTCGAATGCTCGATCCAGCCGACCCGGGCGAAATCGTCGTTGGCCGCGATTTGCGCGAGACGTTCCTCATCCGGAATGTTGATTCTGATTCTCTGCGGAAGGATTGCCCTCGGAAGCACTCTCGAGTTCTCCAGCAGGGTCATCGCCTCGTTCGACTCGACCACGCGCCATCCTTCCGGCGCGTCGGCTCCAGGCCCCGCGATCGCGAATCGTACGTTGAGAAAGGAGAGAAACGGGTCCGTGAGATCGGTGACGACGTTGAACGAGACCGGCTGCGCAGTCGACCAGAGCGGAATCGTGTCGTGAAAACGCTTCTCCGTCATCGCCTGGTAGCCTCGAACGTCCTCCAGGCCGTACATCGTCGCGGTCTGGGGAATCAGCACGAACCCGACCCCGGTGATCCGGTACGGGTCGCCGCCTTTCGGGAGAAGGTGGAGACCGGGGAATGACGGGTAGAAGGCGCGCGCGTCGATCGTCGGATACGCCGCGCCCCTCTCGGCGGCGCGTTGACCCGCCAGGAGAAGAATGATCAGAGCGATTGCCTGCGCCGGCTGTTTCGTGAAGATGAGGGCGATCAGTCCGAGGAGAAGGGGAATGAGGAGAAGCGACGTCTCGCGGAGGAGAAACTCGCGCCCGAGCCCTGCCGCCATCATGTCGTCCCAAAGGAAGGCGACCGCTGCGCCGATGACGAGCAGGACTGAGGCCGTCGCTCCGATGGCGATGCGACGGCTTGGAGCTGCGAGCAACTCTTCGGCTCCGAGCGCCGCCAGCGTTGCGAAAGCAAAGAGAGCCGCGACGACGAGCCTGCTATTGATCGCGATGTCGAACAGCGGAAGCTTCGCTAGAACGTCTCCCACGAGCGGTGCATCGGTGCCGGCGAGGAGTCCGAAGACGGCGAACCAGACGAGGATCGTACGCTCCCGCGCTTTCGAAGCGAAGATCCCGATGAGGGCGAACGGCAGCAGGAGCGTGCCGGGGTAGCTCGTCACCGGAACGGGGTGTACCGGCGCGCCGGACGCCACCACCTCCGAAGCCCATCCCCAGCGGAATGGGATCACGTGGGCCTGCAACTGCTGGCCGACTGAGTCGATCGAAACGGATCGCTGACCTTTCGCGAAGACCGCCTTCCTGTACTCGTGCTGCTGGGTCTGCCCGACGGCTTCGGTGACGGGTAACAGAAACACGGCACTCGCGCCGAGCGCGAGGGCTCCGGCAAGCACTGCGCTGCCGATCACACGAATCGGACGCGGCGGGCGCACGACTCTCAGTTCCCAGAGTCCCCAGACACCGGCGAGTGCCACGACGTGAAGGACGCTCTCGGGATGGCCCGCCAGGATGGAGAAAACGAAGGCGGCGACGAGAAGAAGAGTCGACTTGCCGTCGCGGACCCGGATCACGCGGCGGACGGCGAGGAAGACAAGCGGCATCCACCTGAAGGTTGATCCGAGAGGCCACTCGAGCCAGAAGACGAGGAAATCGCCGAACATCCAGCCGACACTTCCAAGGAGCGCCGGGAGATCACCGCAGCCGATCTCTCGAAGCCAGCAGTACATCCATAGTCCGCCGATCATGAGGGAGATCGCCGCGAGGAAAGTGAGACTCTCCGCCAGTGGAGCTGCGAGGCTGATCAGAAATAACGGGTCGTACGGTGCGGCTTGTGCGGATCCGGCGAGCAGGTCGCCGGCGAACAGATATGGATTCCACAGTGGCCAATGAAGCGAGAGCCACGCCTCCCGCACGACTCGCTTCCACGGAATCATCTGCGTATAGAGATCCGAGAGTGTTCCATTGTGGATTCTATCGATCCCGTGCTCGGCGGCGATCGCCTTCAGGGGTGCCGCCATATAAGGCAGATCGACCGGCGCGTAAACACTCCCGGTGAGCAGCGCGGGCCCCGTGAAGAGAAGCGGAAGAAGGGCGAGAACGAAGGCCGTCCTCCGGGGTATGGGGCCAAGAATGCGGTTGGAGATCGCGAGAAGGGCCCAGGCCGTTAGTACGTAGAGAAGCGCGGCGATCATCAGGCGGTGTCTCGGGTCGGGAACGGCGAGTATAGCGCAGCGGTCCGGGCCGAAATCCCGGAAGCTGAGGAATCGGCCACACCGGAACGTCAAAGCTCCTATATAATCCGGCGGCATGGGGCCCACGCGCGAATTCCACACCGCCTGTCAGGAGGAGACGTACCGCGAGATCCGTTCGATGCTCGACGAGCTCGTGGACACGTACTACGACGACGCCGAGCACTGTGACTTCTATCTGAAGTACGGGTCAACGATCATCGAGGTCTCGGTGGAGGCGTGGGAAGAGGACAACGCCGCGGTCGAGGTTCTCGCTTTCTGCGTTCAGGGCGTGGAGCCGACGGCAGAGCTGATGCGCGAACTGCTCGCGCTCAACGCCGAGATCAAGATCGGCGCCTTCAGCCTCGTCGAACAGGACGTCTTCTTCTCTCACACTTTCGTCGGCCGCCATCTCCAGGGTCCGCAACTGCTCGCCTCGCTCAACGCAGTCGCGACGACCTCGGATCTTTACGACGAACAGATCGTCAGGCAGTTCGGTGGGGAGACCGCCGCGGAGCGTCTGCGCAACTGGTCCAGGCGGACGCGACAGGCGGGTGCCAGTGCGCAATGAACCGGCACAGCGATTGCTCTTTAACCATGGAATGAAGCGACCTTTTCTCACGGCTCTTGGAGCCGGACTGCTTTCGATCGGCCTCACCCTCGGCTGCACCGGCGGGCAGGAAACTTCGGCCGGAATCCTCGAATCCGATGAGGCCCGTGCGGAAGAGTCCGCTGCGCGAGTCAACGCGAAAGAGAAGCTCGGGCAGCTGAGTCCCGCCCTTCCGGTTTACACCGGCGCGGAATTCCGCGAGGACTTCACCCGGCGCGATTCGGTCATGGTGCGGAACCAGTACGGGAACGGCGCCGAAGTGGTGACGCTGGCCTCCGACGACACACTCCCGAAGATCTGGCATTACTACGTCACGTATCTCTCGCAATACCGCGCGTGGGATCCGGTCTCGGCGTACCCCCCGGAACGGAAGAACTGGCGGACGCTGGAGGTCAACCTCACCGAGGCGATGCAGGATCCGTTCGTTCCCGGGACGAACCTGAAGCTGACCGACCGCGAGGTCATTCTGCAGATCGCAGAGACCGAGGCTCAGCCGGAAACGATCATCCGCTACATCATCCGTGAACGCCAGCCGC
>JBHEOL010000250.1:0-5237 GCA_046261635.1 Thermoanaerobaculia bacterium
GTGTCGTCCCGCCGCGAAGCCGCCAGCATCTTGTCATACTCGCCTCGGCGGTGGGGATCGCCCAGCACGTGAGTCGCCTCCTCGACTTTCCGGTGGATCAGATCGAGGTACTCCCGCGTGATCGGCGGATAGGTTTTCGGATCGTAATCCCGTTTCAGGTCCTCGACTCTCTTCATGATCTGCGCGCGGAGCGCTGCCCGCGGCACGTCCAGAACCCGGTAGAGGTCGAGCTGAGGGATCTGGCGGGCGAACGCCACGGCTTGCAGCGAACGGGTATCGCCGGGACCGAGAACCGCGAGAAGCTGCAGGTCCTTCTGGGTCTGCTCGTCGTCGACCACGTCGCGCTTTCTGGCGTCCGCCGGATCGAGCACCCCGTAAACACCGAGAGTCAGAAGGGCGATGACCACGCGGGCCGTCGTGAGTGAGTCCCCCTGGAACGTGCGCAGGAAAGCCTCGATGGTCTGCGGTTCGGTCAGGCTTTCGGCGATCTTTCTTTCGTCATCCAGAAGGGGGAGCCGCTCGAGGGTGAACCTCGGCTCGGCCGCCTGGCTGATCTCGCGCTTCAGGTCGCCGAGCGATCGCCTCAGCAGCAGACCGTTGGTGATCTCGCGAACTCCTGCGAGCACGAGCGCCGGAGTGGAGACGAAAATCCGCTGGTCGGGATCGAGCGGCTCGTCGCTCGTGAATGAAGCGGTCCCCTGATCGAGGGCGAACAGGGGAACCATGATGCTGGCGACCCAATCGCGCAGTAGCGATTGGCGCGAGGAAGGAGTTGCGAGCTCCATGTCGTGGAAATGGAGAACCAGCTCGACCGGATTGCTCTCGGCCAGCTCCCGTCCGGCCTCGGGCTCCACCAGCCCCTTCCGGACCAGATAGTCCGCCAGGGAGTCCTCGGGAGCGTCCGACGTCACCATGACGATCTCGCCGAGGGATGCGTAGATGTTCCGGCGCGCGCCCCCGGCGTGAACGGTCAGATAGCCGGTCTTCCGATCGGTGATCAGGTCACCGAGGAGCGTCGAGAAAGGCGTCAGTTCGAGTCGTTCGAGCGACATGCGAGGGGCCGCACGCGAACTGCATCAGCACGCAGGCCGGGAAAGCGGGAATATAGCACAGCGAGGGAAAGTCCCCCGTCTGACGGCCCTCCGCCTCCCCGGCGGCCGTTTTCGCGCCGGAGACCGGAAACAGCTTTGCAGAGAGTCTTGTTCAGGGGAGAAAGAGATCCGATGAAAATGACAAGACTGCTGCTCGCACTTCTGCTGACCCTCGTCGCTTCGACCGCGTCTCTGGCGGCCGAGCCCGATCCTCCCCCGGGGGAGTGGGAGTTCATGATGGCCCGCCTTGCGGCCAACGAAGGGAAGTTCGACGAAGCGCTCCGTCTGATCGACCGGGTCCTCAAGACGGATCCGGAAAATCCGATCCTCCTTTTCGAGAAGGCGTCGATTCTGCTCGACGCGCAGAAACTTCAGAGGGGCGAGTCCGAGCTGCGGAAGCTCGTTCAGAACCATCCGAATTTCTATGATGCGAACCGGCTCCTCGGCCGGCTCCTGCTCGACCGCTCGGGTGGAAGCCCCGGCAGGATCGAGGAGGCGCTGACCTACCTGCGTCAGGCGTACCGGCTGATGCCGGACGATCTCGCGACGGGACTGACGGTCGCCCAGATCCTCGTGGCAACCGAGCGGTTCGACGATGCCGCAAAGATCCTGGCGACGGTCGTGGAGCGGGCGCCCGACAACCGAACGGCCAACTACACGTACGCCCAGGTGCTTGGGCGGCTCGGCCGGAACGACGAAGCGTCGGAGTATCTCGAGCGCGCCGCGGCCGCCGATCCGACCTTTGCCCCAGCGGTCTTTCAGCTGGTGGACTCGTACCAGCAGCAGCGCGAATGGCTCAAGGCGGCCGAGCTTCTCGCTCCGCTCATCGAACAAGACTCTTCGAATCCAGATCTGCGGCGCCAGCAGGCGTTCTTCTACCTTCGAGGTGGAGAGCAGGCCAGAGCGATTCCGCTCCTGGAGGAACTGGTGGCGGCCGATCCGCGCGACACGCGCTCCCGCTTCTTTCTCGCCGAGGCTTTCGCCGAGTCGGGTGATCTCGGCAAGGCCGAGGCTCTCTACCGCGAGCTCCTCGAGTTCGATCCGAACAACGTCGACTACCTCGTCAGCTTCGGTCTGACGCAGATGGCGGATCGCGACTTCGATGGAGCCTCGAAGACCTTCAGCACTCTTCTGGCCCTCGAGACATCCTCCGACGGAGTTCGCAGGCTCGCCCGCACGCAGCTCGGGGCGATTGCCCATCATCGCGGCGACTATGACGCGGCCCTCGAGAAGGCCCTGGGTGCCACCGAGGGTGAGCGGCTCAACAATCAGGCCATCAACGTCGCGCTCGACGTTTACAAACGCCGCGACGAGTGGCCGAGTGCGATCGCCCTTCTCGACGCCCATCTCGCCAGGTTCGGCCAGGATCCTTATCTGCTGGCCAGGAAGCTCGAGTTCCTGTTCTATGCGGATCGCCAGGAGGAGGCTGCCCGGGTCGTCTCCGCCCTCGAGACCCAGGAGCGGGGAAAACTGACCCTCGCCGAGGTCTACGTCCAGGTCAAGCAGTACGACCGGGCCGTCGAGATCCTTCGAGAAGTGCGCAAGACCGAGCCCGAAAGCATTCCCGTGCTCTTCCAGCTCGGCGCCGCTCTCGAGCGGGCCGGCAGCTTCGAGGAGTCGGAGAAGGTGTTCGAGCAGCTGCTCACCCTCGAAAAGGAGCATGCGCCGACGCTCAACTACCTCGGTTACATGTGGGCCGACAGCGGCGTGAACCTCGAGCGTTCCGCCGAGATGATCGAGAAAGCCGTCGCGACCGATCCCCGCAACGGCGCCTACCTCGACTCTCTCGGGTGGGTCTACTACCGGCTGGGGAAGCTCGACCTGGCCGAGAAGTACCTGATCGAGGCCGCCGAGATCGTCCCTGACGATCCCACCGTGCAGGAGCATCTCGGAGATCTCTATTCGAAGCTCGGCCAGTTCGACCGCGCTCTCCGGTACTACCGGACGGCTTTGGGACTCGAGCCCGAGCCGACCGATGAAGAGGGGCTGAAGGTCAAGATCGCTCAGCTCGAGAGCCGCGACTGATGGAGGGCGGCGGAACCGTTCCGCCGCCTCCAGCTCCATGAAGAACGCCGCGCTCTTTCTCCTGGTCCCGCTGCTGGCGCTCGCCTGCCGTTCTGCGCCACGGCCCGCCATCGATACGCTTGGCGCCCGCTCGGCGGACGAGGCGTGGACCCGGCTCGAAGAGGAGTCGCGCCGGTTCCAGGGCGCTTCGAGCTTTCTCTCGGTCCGCCCCGAGGGGGCGCGGCGATTCGACGCGACCCTGGCGATCGACGCTCAGGGACGACTCGCATTGAGCGCCATCTCCCCGCTCGGCACGACCCTGTTCCGCCTCTTCGCGGAAGGGGACCGCGTTCTCGTTCTCAACGATCATGAAAAGAGCTGGTGGCGCGGGTCGTTCGAGGAGTTCTCCCTCCGGACCGGGCTGTTCGCCGGCGTTCCGATCGTCGGCGCCTCGGATCTCGGCAGGCTCCTGTTCGGCCTCCCGATCGAGGCGGAGACCGTTCGAGAAGGGGAGTGGCGAATCGGCAGTTCCGGCCTTCGCTACCGCGTCGGCAGGACTGGAATCGAAGAAGTTGCGGCCGGTCCGGCAAGAATCTTCTACGAGCCCGCCGTCTATCCGCCGGTCGGAGTCCGGATCGTCGCCCCCGGATCGTCGATGACCCTCGAGCACCTGGAGATCGTCTCCGGATCCGGGCCGATCGAGATCCCGGATCCTGACCCCGCGTGGAAATTCGCGGTGCCGGGGAGGGCGAGGTAAGGACGAACTGACTTCGTCCCGGCTCGTCCCGTGACGCAACTTCCGAGCGTCCTACTCCTCTCTCTTCACTTCCGATAGACTTCGACCTCGATGGAATCGCTCACAGTCCGGTCTTTCGCCAAGATCAACTGGATGCTCCGGATTCTCGGCCCTCGCCCGGACGGCTATCACGATCTCGAGACGATCTTCCAGACGATCTCGTTACACGACGTCCTCACCTTCAGCCCTTCCGACCGGCTCGAGCTGGCTTGTGACGACCCGACGATTCCGCCGGGAGAAGCGAATCTCGCCTGGCAGGCGGCCGCGAGGATGATCGAGGAGTTCGGGATCGATCCGGTGAGGATCGACATCCGGAAGGCGATTCCGGCGGGCGGAGGTCTCGGCGGAGGCTCGTCGAACGCGGCGACGGCGCTGATGGCGCTCGATCGGATCTTCGATCTGAATGCGGGGCCGGAGCGGCTGCTCGACATCGCAATCCAGCTCGGGTCGGACGTCCCCTTCTTTCTCGTCGGAGGAACCGCGTGGGGATCGGGAAGGGGCGAGCGGCTGCGCCTGCTCCCGTCTCCGCCGCCGGTGCCCCTGATGCTCCTGCTGCCGGAGGAGCGTGTCGGGACGGCGGACGCCTATGCCGCGCTGGCGGAAGCACGCGCGAACGGGGATGTGCGGGTTCCGAGGCCCTTTCGGTTCGACCTGGCGGAGTGGGTGATGCGGGAAGGGGTGGTGGACCGCGGATCGGATCTGGTCAACGACTTCGAAGCGATCGTTTTCCGGAGACATCCACGGCTGCGGGATCTGAAGGAAGCGCTGCTGGACGCGGGGGCTGCGTTGGCGCTGATGAGCGGTTCGGGATCGGCGATCTTCGGCGCGTTCCGCGACCGCGAGTCGAGGGACCGCGCGGTGCCGCGATTCGTGCGCGGCCTGACGGCGGTGCCGTGCGAGACGATCTCGGCGCACGAGGCGATGAGAGACCTGCGGTAGTGGCAGAGGACATAGTGGCGGAGGATTCATCCTCCGACGCTCGGACGTGCAGGCCGCAGGAACGTGAAGGCCGGAGGATGAATCCTCCGCCACATGGAATCCCGGCTGCAGGGGACTCTGTTGAGGGTCGGCGGCGGTGGGGAGTCGCCAAGTGGTAAGGCATCGGCCTTTGGAGCCGACATTCGGAGGTTCGAATCCTCCCTCCCCAGCCAACGCCGCCTTGCTTTGGGGGTTGCGCCCGGGGCGCGAATTCGTAGAATAACCCCGCCCCGGGAAGGGTTCTCGGGGTTCCGCACACCGCGAGCCCTTTCGCGGTCGCTTTGACCTCTTGCTGGGAGGTCGTTCAATGGTAGGACATCTGGCTCTGGACCAGAGAATCGGGGTTCGACTCCCTGCCTCCCAGCCAA
>JBHEOL010000255.1:0-5084 GCA_046261635.1 Thermoanaerobaculia bacterium
CGCACGCGGCTGCGGTGGGAGGATGGATCCTCGGATCACCCGCATTCTGCGATCGCGTGCAGCAGTGGATCGAAACTGCTCAGGACCGACCCCGCCTACCGATCTCTTCACGACAGGATCCGGACGTTACTGACGCAGTGAAACCGGGAAAGTGTCCGGTTCGGGAGGTACGGCGCCGTGAAAAGTTGCTTTTCCGGCCCTGACACCTACTTCTCCTGACTCCTCAGTCCGGAGAAGAGTCGCTTTCCGGATCCTTGTAGACCTCGGACCCATGGTCAGCCCCGCTCGGATAGGCGAGGTGATGTGCCGCTCGCCAGGAGTGGTAGACGATACGCTCGATCCATCGCATCCCATCGAGCCTTTGGCTCGCGGCGAGGGGCGAGATCTCTCCGAGGGCGGTCTTCTCCAATGTCATGCGCCGATGATCGAGCCGCATCCGTTCGATCTCCGCGGATGCGCGAGCGATTTCTGCGACCCGCTCTCCATCGGCCTGAAGGAGTGCGGGATCGAAGTCGATGACCGCCTCCATGATCTCGCGCGCATCCTCGAGGGAACCCTCGCGGCGCACGACTCCCGCCGCGGACTCCTCGAGCCCCGCTTCGATCAGCCGCTCGAGGTGATCGACGGCGTGCAGTACGGCGAGATGGCGTCCGTGTTCGGAGGGGGCAGCGGGTGAGGATCGCACCTGCGAGAGAAAGCGCCTGGTCTCTTCCAGCGCCTCTTTCGCTTCCTCGAGGGCGGACCGGACGCGCGGGCCCCCCGGCTCGGTGGTCAGCCGTCCGAGTGCATTCGCGACGACAGCCGCGATCTCCTCTACGGTCCTGCGCGCGGTTTCGACCGCGACTGGTCCCACGTTCGCTACCGACGGATCGAGGTGTCGCGTCAGGCTCGTTTCCCGCTCCGGCACGAGGCGTGTGACCAGAGACGCGAACCGGCCGATCACCGGGAGCAGAATCACGACACCAGCGAGATTGAATATCGTGTGGAACCCCGCGAGGGTGGTCGCGGAGTCCTCCGCTCCGGTTGCCATCACGACCCGCAGCAGGAAAGGGAGAAGGGCGAACGCTACGATTGCGGTGATGAGGTTGAACAGGACGTGCGCGAGCGCGGTTCTGCGAGCCGGGATGGACGCACCGATCGAAGCCAGCCCGGCAGTGACAGTGGTTCCCACGTTCTGACCGATGACGAGCGCTGCTGCCGGAAACAGGCCGATCGCGCCGCTGTGAACCGCGGTCAATGTCGTTGCCAGAGCGGCGCTGGAAGACTGGGTGACGATCGTCATCACCGCACCGACGGCCACCAGAGCGAGCCGGGCGAAAATCGTCTCGCCCGTGATGCCCGCGAGGTCGATTCTTCCCGCCAGTCCCTCCATCCCCTGCTGAAGGATGTCGATGCCGACGAAGATGAGGCCGAATCCGGCGATCGCGAGACCGATGGCGGCCGCGCGGCCTTTCCCCACCAGACGCATCAGAGCGCCCACACCGACCAGGGGAAGTGCGATCGCGGTGACGTCGAGCTTGAGGCCGATGAGCGAAACGATCCAGCCGGTGCTCGTGGTACCGAGATTGGCTCCGAAGATGACGCCGACGGCCTGAGTGAAGGTGAGCAGTCCAGCGCTCACGAAGCCGATCGTCGCGAGAGTCGTCGCGCTGGACGACTGAACCAGGGCCGTCATCGCTGCACCGGAAAGGACTGCCTTGAAGGGGCCTCCCGTGAACCGGGTCAGGATTCCCCGAAGCGCTTCGCCAGCCGCACTACGCAGACCGTCGGTCATCAGAACCATTCCGAGCAGGAAGATCCCGATGCCTCCCAGTGTCGTCCAGATCATGTCGCGGGCAATTGTAGAGCCTCAGCAGTCAGCGCGAGAGAGTCCTTCGCCTACTTCGAACATTCGGGGTCCTGAATCCGCCTTGGTTATTGCCCTGCAGTGCGGATACAACTCGCACATCACCGAGGTACATCCAGGACCCCGAACACCGCTACTATCATCGGACGAAGAGGAGCTCGCATGAACCAGACCGAGATCAACGAGAGGGAGTGGGCCAACGCGGACAACTGGAGCGGCGGCTTCTTCGGCGTCTATTTCAGCAAACGGGACACCCGCGTCCAGGTCCCGAAGTCGACCCCGACCCTCGGCTGGACTCTGAACCTGGGACAGTCGGCGGGCGCGTTGGCCATCGCGTCCCTCGCAAGATGTTAGCGCTCGCGATTCTGTGACAGCGCCGGCCGGGTGGGCGGATCGGCATTCCTCGGAACCACGAGAAGTTGGTTTTCCGGACCCGACCCCACTTTTCCTGCTTCCTCCCAACTTTTCCAGCACGGGTTGTGCAGAACCAGCCGCCGTGAACCGGACAATCTCGGGAGTCTTCTGGGTCGGGCTGTACCTGCTGGTGGTTCTCGCTCCGATCTTTCTGATGATGGTGCCACCGGTGCCGTCGGGGCGCACTTTCTGGCTCGAGTTCTCGATCGCCCTCGGGTTCGTGGGGCTGACTCAGATCGCGGTGCAGTTCGTTCTGATCGCGCGGTTCCGGTCCGTGACCGCTCCCTACGGGATCGACGTGATTCTCCAGTATCACCGGCACATCGCGCTGATGGCGGTCGTGGCGATCCTCGCTCATCCGACCATCATCGTCATCGACAATCCTTCACGGCTCGAGCTGCTCAATCCGGTCGGAGGCAACTGGGCGAGCCGGGCCGGGATGGCGAGCATCGCGTGTCTGGTCGGCATCGTCGTGACGTCGGTGTTTCGCGAACGCCTGCGTCTCGACTACGAGCGCTGGCGGATGATTCACCTGCTTCTCGGCGTGGCGGCCATCGTCTTCGCGCAGGTTCACGTCTCGCTGGCGGGCCTGTACACGAACACCCTCTGGAAGCACGCCATCTGGATCGTCAGCGCCGCGGCGATGGTGGGGCTCGTGCTCTACCTCCGGCTGATCAAGCCGGCATGGCAACGGAACTACCGGTGGGAAGTGAGCGAAATTCGCGCCTTGCCGGGAGAGACGTTTTCTCTCTCGCTCAAACCGGTCGGGCACGAGGGGTTGCGGTTTCTTCCCGGGCAATTCGCCTGGATCAAGCTCGCCAACAGTCCGTACACGCTCGAAGAGCACCCGTTCAGCTTCTCGTCGAGCGCGGAACGAACCGACCATCTCGAGTTCGGCATCAAGGCGCTCGGCGATTTCACCGGCCGGCTGGACGACATTCCGGCCGGAACACGCGCCTACCTCGACGGACCTCACGGTGCGTTCAGCATCGACCGATACCCGGCCGTCGGCTACGTCTTCATCTCCGGTGGAGTGGGAATCACGCCGATCCTCTCGTTCCTCAACACGATGGCCGATCGTCGCGATCCGCGACCGGTTCTGTTGATTCACGCCGACAAGCGCCTCGACGAAATCGCCTACCGGGAGGAGATCGTTGCACTCCAAGAACGGCTCACTCTCGACGTCATCTACGTCCTCGAAGATCCGCCGGAAGGATGGGACGGCGAGTCGGGATTCGTGACGGCTGAGTTGCTCGAGCGGACTGTTCCTGAGGACGCGTTCACGCGGATGTTCTTTCTTTGCGGACCCCCGCCGATGACGGAAGCGGTGTTCTCGGCGCTGGTCGAGAAGGGCGTCGACCGGAAACACGTACAGATGGAGGTCTTCAAGCTTGCCTGAACCCTCGGAGCACGGAGCCGGAACATGAGACATCTGATCGCGAACATCGCCACCTACACCATCGCCGCTCTTCTGCTGTGCGGGGCGGGAGTGTTCGCGCTGGTCCGCTCCTCCCAGCTCACGATCACCGATGAGTCGACCCTTCTGGGGCGCCACCTGCCGGCTCCCGAGCGCGACCGCGAATGGCGCGAGCTGGGTGCGCTCTCCTACCAGAGAAACTGCGCGAACTGTCATGGAGACGCGGGAGAGGGGTGGGATCAGTATCCTGCGCTCGCGCACGCGGCCGCGATCTTCCACGCGCCGGGAGGGCGCGAGTACCTCATCGACGTCCATCTGCACGGTCTCGCCAGTCCGCGCTGGCGGGCGCCCATGCCACCGATGCGGCACATGGTCGACGTCGAGCTCGCTGCGTGCGTGAATCACGTGCTCACCAGCTTTGGAAACGAAACGGAACTGGAGCCCGGCGCGAAGCTTTTCACTCCGGAGGAGATCGCCGGCCGCCGGGGGATGCAGCGCTCTCCCTCGTCCGTGAATCAAGGCCGTCCGGTCATGGTGCACATACGAACCAGTCCGTAGGATGCGGAAGGTCTTTCTTGGTTCATCGAAGTCTTTGGTTTAGGCGTGACGCTGGAAACAGTAAGGTCACATTCATCGGACGATCGGCAGGCAACCACTACCATGTGCGCGTCATGCCCTTCAGAATCCCTTTCTTCGATTTCTCTCGCCGGGTTCGATGAGACGAGCCGCATGCTGTTCCCTCCGCCCCGATCTCGCCGATCCGGACTTCCGCCGGTTGTCGTCGTTTGCTCCCTGGGTCTCGGCGACTCGAGCGTCACTTCACTTTCTGCCTCACTTCACTCTCTATTGTTGGCATCATGCGGTTCGTCGTCGCGCTGCTCCTAGTCCTCGTCGCAATGAACGTCGCCATTCTCGTCTACGCGCGGACGGTCAACCGGACCGCCGAGATCGCGGTGCGGACGGCGCTCGGGGCGACGCGGCGGCGCATCGTCACGCAGCTCTTCGACGTCGACGTGCTCGCGGGAAGAAGCTTCGGCGCGGCGGACACGCCGGCGCCGGACCAGCCGCCGGGGTCCGTGATCGTGAACCGGAGCTTCGTCACCGAGCTGATGAGCGGCGGCTCCGCCGTCGGACGTCGCGTCCGCTTCGCGAGCGCCGGCGACGAGTCACAGCCGTGGTTCGAGATTGCCGGCCTGGTCGACGATTTCCCGGGCCGCTTCCGCGCGGCTCCGCGAAGCCGCGGTTGAGGCCACACGTCTTTCACCCGAGCATATCGACGGCGACCGCCTCGGCCACCCGGATGCCGTCGATCGCCGAGGAGAGAATGCCTCCCGCGAAGCCGGCGCCCTCTCCGGCCGGGAAGAGACCGGGAGTGCTCACGCTCTGGAGCGACTCCTCGTGACGGGG
>JBHEOL010000287.1:0-4038 GCA_046261635.1 Thermoanaerobaculia bacterium
TTTGTCGTTGGCGAGGAAGTCGAGAAGGGCGAGGAGCTGCACGGTCTTTCCGAGCCCCATGTCGTCGGCCAGGCAGCCGGCGGTCCCGAGCTCCCGAAGGTGCAGCATCCAGCCGAGCCCTTCGCGCTGGTATGGACGCAGTTCTCCGCGGAAGCGGGTGGACTCCTGCTGGGGCTTCGCTTCGGTGGCGGAAGTGAGGCGCTCGCGCAGCTCGGCGAAACCGAGATCGCCTCGGAGAGGCTCGCGGAGGGCGAGCATGGCATCGAGTAGAAGCGCCTGGTTCCTGTTGAAGCGGTATCGTCCCTCGCGGGTCGCTTCGATCCCGTCGAGGGCGGCGAACCGCTCGAGCTGCTCTCCGGTCACGAGCCCAATCGAGCCGTCCGAGAGAGTGACCAGTGATCGACCGCGCGCCCGGTCTGCCAGCAGACGCGGGAGAGGGACGATCTCCTCTCCGAACCGCGCGCCCGCCGAGAGATCGAGCCAGTCGATCCCCGACTCGACCTCGGCTTCGATTCCATCCGAGAGCCGGACCGCCCGCTCGTCGATCTCGATCGTCCACCCCGAGGAGAGGAGATTCATCAGCACTTCCGTGGCGAGCGCCGGACGGACCTTCCACATTCCCCAGTAATCGCGGGCGAGCCGGAGCCCGGTGAGGCGCTCGATGAACTCTGCCTCCTTCCCGAGATCCCGCTCGATGACGGTCTTTTCGCTCACGATCCGTGGCGGACCGGCGCCCGGCTCGACCTCGAACTCGCCGTAGCCGACCGTCAGCCGGCCGCTCCATCCTTCCCCTTCGCGATCGGCGCCAGACCGAAGACGGAGGATGGGCACCGCCGTGGCCGATTCCTCTTTCCACTGAAGCTCGGGGGGGAGCTCCACCTGCGCCGAGCTCCGTTCCAGCAGCGTGGTCGCGAACTCCTGCCGGTCCCGGTTCGGCACTTCGAGCGGAGGTCGGGTCCGGAGCAGAGGAAGCCATTCGAGCCCTGCGGGGTGGAGCGGAGCGATCAGTCCATCGCGGACGAGGATCGTGCTCGCCAGCAGCTGCGCGTCTTCGAGCGGCAGCGATTCTCCGTCGCGCATGAACGCGCCGGAGAGCGTCACCGCGTCTCGGCCCTCGACAGGGAGCACGCGGATCGACAGCCGCCAGGGCTCATCTCCATCCCAGCCGAGCAGATCACCAGGCACTCCGGCTCCCGCTTCGAGAAACAGTCGTCCGGTCGCGGCGAGCCTGCGAACGACCGGCGGCGCGGCGGACGGGCGAATCTGAACCCGGTCCAGATTCTCGAACCCTCCGTAGCTCCTGCCGAAGAGCAGCGAGAGAATGTCGCGGTCTTCCGGCTCGAGGTGGGGAAGGAGCTCGTCGGAGAGGTCGATGCGGCGAGCCTTCTTCCATCCTCCGCCACGGGCGCGGCTCCTTCCGCGAACCGAGAGGAAGAGGGAGTTACCGAGGCCCGCGATGAGATAGACGATCTGATCGGGAACGTCCTCGGGCTCCTCGTAAAGGGGTGCCGCGTGAACGCTGCGGATGCGGCTGCGCCAGTCCGGAACGCGGGCCGGCGCCAGGGCCGGACGGAAGGGAATCGGTGCAGGCAGCTCGAGATCATCGATCTCCTCGCCAGGAAGGAGGTCCTGAATGGAGTGGAACGGGAGCAGCTCCCGGCTGGCCGAGGAGAGCACCAGTGCCCACGCGTGCTTGCAGAACGCCCCCGAGCCGTCGAAATGAGGGCAGCTGCACGAGTAGTAGAGAACGTCCTCGTCAATCCTCAGCTCGACGCGGTAGCGGTTGCCCGTCGCGTTGTGAACCACGCCGATGACGCCGTCTTCGATCGGGCGGACGGCATCGACGTGCCGTTGGCGGAAATAGGCTTCTCCGCGTTGACGGATGGCCTCGGGCACCATCGATTGGATGGACGACAGATCGGTCACGAAGGTCGGAACGCCTGGAACGGCATTCCCATTTCGAGAGCCCCGATCTCGATTCGGATGGCCCGAGAGCAGCGACGACCGAACCGACCGGCTAACCGCTGAAAAAGGAATTGCGGTGGCCGGTTAGTGTTCGGGACGCTTCCGCGGGTTCCGCAACGGGTCGGCGGCCTCGGCGGCCTCCCGGCAGAGAGGGCAGTCGTCGATCTCGTCGAGGAAGAGCTCGAGGATCTGGTCGGGGACTCCGGGTCCGACGAATACCTTCGCGCCGAGACGTTCGACCCTTGCGGTGGTGGCGCGAAGCCTGGCCTGGAGCGCGGATGAGGAGCGTTTACGTCGCATATTCATTGACCTCCTGGAGCCGAGGTTCCCTCGGTCGGGCGTCGAGGTCAATCACGAATACCAGGGGTAGAAACCAGTTCGGAGTCGCGCCGGCTGGCCGTCAGGAAAATCGGCCGATCCCTTCCTTTCGCGCTTCCGTTCGAGATGATCTGGAAGTTGAGAAGTGAGAGGATGGCGTCGCTGAAAGTCAGGGTGAAATCATTCTCCAGAGAATCGGAAGACAAATCACCGAGGCACGAATCGTGATCGATGGCAGAGCGGAATGACGACTGCGGCCCTTTCCCTGACCCCCCGGCGGCGGTGGGCCGTCACGGCCGGAATCATCACCGGCATGTTCCTGGCCGCGCTCGAGGCGACGGTGGTGGCAACGGCAATGCCGACGGTCATCAGCTCGCTCGGCGGGATGAGTCGCTACTCCTGGGTGTTCTCGGCCTACCTGGTCGCGTCGACGGTGACGGTGCCGGTTTGGGGCAAGCTCTCCGACCTTTACGGGCGGAGATTTCTGTATCAGATCGGGATCGCGATTTTCCTGGTCGGTTCGATCCTCTCCGGACTGGCGACGTCGATGCTCATGCTGATCATCTTCCGGGCGCTGCAGGGTCTGGGAGCAGGAGCGATCGTTCCGCTCGGGATGACGATCATCGGCGAGATCTTCACCGTCGAGGAGCGAGCCCGCATGCAGGGGCTGTTCAGTGGCGTGTGGGGACTCGCAAGCATCATCGGCCCGCTGCTGGGGGGGTGGATCACCGACCAGATCTCCTGGCGCTGGGTCTTCTTCGTCAACATTCCGTTCGGCATCGCGTCGGCCATGATCATCGGCATCGCTCTCAAGGAACCAGAGCGGCACGGGAAACGGTCAATCGATTACGCGGGCGCAATACTGCTGACGACGTCGGTGACGATGCTCCTTCTCGCGCTCGTCGAAGGGGGAGAGAGCATGGAGCGGCTGGTGAGCGCGGGAAATCTCGCACTGCTGGTTCTGGCGCTCATCCTGCTCGCGGCGTTCATCGCGGTGGAACGGCGCGCAGCCGAGCCGATCGTGCCTCTCTCGCTGTTCAACAACAGGGTCGTGACGCTCGCCGTCACCATCGGGTTCCTCGCCGGGGTGGCGATGTTCGGCGCGATCACCTATGTGCCGCTCTTCGCGCAGGGAGGGCGAGGAGCGACGGCAACCGAGGCGGGATCGCTTCTCACGCCCCTGATGCTTTCCTGGGTCTCGATGTCGATCATCGGCGGCCCGATCCTGCTGCGGGTCGGCTATCGGCCGGTCGTCCTTGCCGGCATGGCTGCGCTCACGGCCGCCTTCGCCATCTTCTCGACTTTCGGTCGCGAGACACCTCGGCTGTGGATGGTCGCCGACCTGGCCCTGCTGGGAGCCGGACTGGGGCTGACCATGCTGACGCTGCTCCTCGCGGTCCAGCACTCGGTGCGGAGGGAGATGCTCGGCATCGCGACTTCCATCAACCAGTTCTCGCGCTCCATCGGGGGCGCCGTCGGCGTGGCCGCGATGGGAGCCATTCTCGCGCTCGGCCTCAACGCCAACATCATGGAGGCAGCTTCAGCGAGTGGAGGAGAGTTGAGCATGCGCGCGGCTGCGCTCCTCGCCGAGAATCCCTCGGCTCTGGTCGATCCCGCGGCGCGTGAAGGGATCACGCCCGCGGCGCTGATCCTCCTGCAGGAGTCGCTCATCAGCGCCCTGCGGCCCGTCTTTCTCGCCGGCACCGGCTTCGCGCTGCTCGGCCTGGTCGTTGCGGCCATCTGGCTCCCGGCCGG
>JBHEOL010000314.1:0-6499 GCA_046261635.1 Thermoanaerobaculia bacterium
GTTGTCGATTGCGTCGCCCCAGAGCGCCATGACATCGACCACCTTCTCGGGCGGGAGACCGAACGCTTCCTCGACTCCCTTCCCGTCGTACAGCACGTCCCTCCCCGTGTGGTAGAACGAGATCCCTTCGCCGACGAGCTGGAAGAAGTCCTTGTCCGCGGTGGCGATGACCACTTCCCAGCCGGCGTCGCGGCCCCGGCAGGCGAGCGAGCCGATCACGTCATCCGCCTCGAAATCGGCATTCGTGAGGATCGGGATGCCGAGCCCTTCCACCGCTTCATAGACCAGGGGCACCTGCACCGAAAGGTCGTCCGGCATCGGCTTGCGGTCGCGCTTGTAGTCCTCGTACTGCTCGTGGCGGAAGGTCGGCCCCGCGACGTCGAATGCCACGGCGACCGCGTCCGGCTTCTGGTCCTTGACCAGCTTCCGCAACATCTGGATGAATCCGTACACGGCATTGGTCGCCATCCCCGAGGAGGTGGAGAGTCCGCGGATTGCATAGTACGAGCGGTAGAGGTTGTTCGATCCGTCGATCAGGATGAGGCGTCGCATGAAGGGCGGATTGTAACGTCAAGGGGCCAGGGGCCAGGGACCAGGGGCCAGGAAGAACAAGATCAAGATCAGGTTCTGACGTGGAGGTTGCATTTCCCTGGCCCCTGGCCCCTCTTCATGGCCTGCATCATGCACTGCCACCCGGCAAGAGTGGATGGCTCGAACAGGAGACCATTAACGCGCGGATCCAGCCTGAAATGTCTGCGCGCCAAGTGACCGCTGCGGTCCCGCAAACTCGATTGGACCGATTTTGGACGTTTTCTTCTAGAACTCCCTAAAACCCCACCTACTATCAGCCGCAGCGGCCCAACGATTTAAAGAAAGCCCGGCGTCACGAGCGCCGGGCTCTTTTTTTTCCTCCCGTTGCGCTAATCTCCCGGAAATGAAGACCAGGGACGACGCCCTCGAGTTGCTCCATCGATACACGGCCTCGGAGTCGTTGAGAAAGCACGCCCTCGCGGTCGAACAGGCCATGCGCGCCTCCGCGCTCCGAATGAATGGCGACCCCGACGTCTGGGGCCTCGCCGGCCTGCTGCACGACTTCGACTACGAAAAGTATCCGGGAGCCGATCAGCACCCCTTCGTCGGGTCGAAGATCCTCGAGGAGGAAGGGTGGGACGAGCCGTTCCGCCGAGCGATCCTCGGGCATGCCACCTATACCGGCGTTCCCCGCGACACGCCGATGGCCCGCGCACTCTTCGCCTGCGACGAGCTCTGCGGCTTCTTGACCGCGTGCGCTCTCGTGCAGCCGAGTAAGTCGATTCACGACGTCAAGCCGAGCTCGGTGAAGAAGAAACTCAAGGACAAGGCGTTCGCGCGCGGAGTGAACCGCGACGACATCCACCAGGGCGCCGCAGAGCTCGGCGTCACGGTCGAGGAGCACATCGAGTTCGTCCTCGGGGCATTGCGCGAAAAAGCCGTCGAACTGGGCCTCGAAGGTATGTCATCCCGAGCGTAGCGCCTGCCCTGAGGAGCGACAGCGACGAAGGGAGCGATCAGGGGGGGCGGGAGATCCGGTTCCGCGGGATCCCGGTCGGCGCGGGATGTGGGCTCGTGTGTCGGTTAAGTTCGACGAATCAACATCCCCCGCCGACAGGATTCCCGCGTTCACGAATTCCCCACCCCCCCCTGATCCCTCGCTACGCTCGGGATGACATTTCCTCCATGATCCCGTTGAGATCGTCGAGGAGCGCGTCGAGCGAGATCCCGTACTTGTGGGACAACTCCTCGAGCGTCTCGCCCTCGGAGATCGAACAGCTGTTGCAACCGGTCAGATTGTAGGAAAAGAAAATCCACCGGGCGACCGGATGATGCTTCATCGCCTGGCTCACCGTCATTTCCTTCTTGAAGGGAGTTGTGCTCCGTAGTTCTTCCATATCGAATGTTCCAGATCAAACCGGGGCCGAATCACACATATTCTGGAACGATGCCTGATTTCGCAAGGGAGCATCGTCCGCCGGAGCGAGCACCGGATCGTCCGGATGGCGGTCGGCGAAGCGGGAGGGAATGCTCCCCGCCATCCTCGCGCTTGGAGTCCTTACCAATGAAGATCCGCCTTCTCTTCTTCGCCATTCTTCGCGACATCACGGGCACCGATCAGCAGGAGCTCGAAGTCCCCGTGGGGACGACGGCGAAGCAGCTGTGGGATCTGCTGCGCAGTCGCCATCCGCGTCTGGTCGCTTACACGCACCCGCCCATGGTCGCGGTGAACGAGAACTTCACCTCGCCTGAATCGAGCCTGGCGGAGGGGGACGTCGTCGCCTTCATCCCCCCCGTTTCCGGGGGTTGAGATGGAGCCGACTCACCTCACCGACGCCCGCATCTCCACGACCGATCTGCGCGATCGCCTGCTGAGGCGCTCGGATGGCGCGATCGTCACGTTCGAAGGGACCGTCCGCGACCACCACGAAGGGCACGGCGTCGAATCGATCTTCTACGAGGCCTACCGGCCTCTGGCCGAGAAGGAGATCGGCCGGATCCTCGCGGGGATCGAGGACGAGATGCCCGGAGTGGCCGTCGACGTGGTCCACCGGCTCGGCTTGCTGCAGGTCGGCGACGTCTCGATCGCCATCGTCGCGGTCGCCTCCCACCGAGCCGAGGCCTTCGAGGCGTGCCGCGCCGCCATCGATCGCATCAAACAGACCGTTCCCATCTGGAAAAAGGAGCGATCGGCCGAGGGCGAGGAGTGGCAGGGGTGGCAAGGCGACGATAATCAATGATGGTATAGCGTCCAATGAATCAGGTGTTTATTGATACATTTAGACCAGTTATATAATAGATTACAGAAACAAGCTAATAATCATCACTCACAATGAGCATCCTGCCGAACAGAAGAGTCGCGCACATAGCACCGACGGCTATATATACAGTAATAATAGTTATATAAACGACATATGCCAATCCTACGTGATGATCAGCTCCCTTCGCATGCAGGGTCCGCAGCGGAGGTCGAGGCGCGCCCCGCCGCGAGCACGATCGTTCTTCGGCGCGACAGGTTCGAGGTTCTCTTTCTCCACCGCAGTTCAGCGAGCACGTTCGTCCCCGACGCCTGGATCTTTCCCGGTGGCGCGGTCGATCCCGTCGACCATGAGCTCGGGGGAAATGTCGAGCTGACGACCCTTCGGGCGTGCGCCGCGCGCGAGCTCTTCGAAGAGGCGGGAATCTGGATCGGCCCCGAGGTGGAGAATGCCGAGGCGTGGCGGACACGGTTGCTCGACGACCCATCGGCCTTCGCCGAGTTGAGTGGGATCTCCCCTCCCGACCTCGGGCGGTTGATCTGGACCTCGCGGTGGGTGACTCCGGTCGGCATTCCGAAGCGCTACGACACCTGGTTCTTTCTCATCGAGGTCGACGACGCTTGCGAGGCGACGGCCGAGCATCGCGAAGGAGTCGAAGTCCGCTGGCTTTCCCCCGCCGAGGCCCTGCGGCTCCATGGCGAGGGGGCGTTCTCGATGGTGTTTCCGACAATCCGCAACCTCGAGGCTCTCGCGGGGTTCGCGTCGGTGCGGGAGCTTCTGGAGGCGCGGCGGAATGCGGAGATCCCGACGACCCGGCCGGTGCTGATCGTCGAGGGAGGAAGGAAGCGGATCGTGCTTCCGGACGAGGAATGAAGGTCGTTACGCTGACGGCTCCGAACCCCGGCCCGTACACGCTCGACGGAACGCGCAGTTACGTTCTGGAGGATCGCGTGATCATCGATCCCGGCCCGGCGATCGACGAACACGTCGAGGCGCTTCTCGCCGCGGCGCCCTCACTCGAGGCCATCTTTCTGACGCACCGTCACGAGGACCACGCGCCGGCAGCCGCGATCCTGCGGGAGCGCACCGGCGTGCGGATCTTCGCTCCTTCCGGCGTCGAGCCGCAGGGCGACGTCGAGCTTCGGGACGGCGAGCGTTACGAAATCGGCTCGGTCGTCCTCGAGGCGATCGCGACCCCCGGCCACACGGCCGAGCATTTCTGTTTCCTCTCCGACGATGGACAGCTCTTCACGGGCGACACCATTCTCGGGGAGGGAACGTCCACGATCTTTCCCCCCGACGGCGACATGGGAGCCTACATCGACTCGCTCGAGCGCCTTCGCGGCCGCGCTCCTCGGATCATCCGCCCCGGCCATGGCCCCGCGCGCGAAGACGCCGACGCCTGGATCGGCTACTACATCGAACATCGCCTCGACCGGGAGCGCCAGATCCTCCGCGCCCTCGACGCCGCCCCGGCAACGGTCGCCGAGCTTCGCACCCGCATCTACCCCGAGCTCCACCCGGCCCTCGAAATCGCCGCAGAGCTCCAGCTCGCGGCCCACCTCGCCAAACTCGAGAAGGAAGCGAGAGCGAAGAGAGTGGGACAAAACTGGGTGGTTAAAGAGAACGATTAGGACGAATAGGACGCTATCTCTGGGCTGGGGAACGGCATAGCAAGGCTCCGGTCTCTGGCCTTTGCCTCTGCTCTTACTTCTGCCTTCTGACTTCTGACTTCTGACTTTACTTCTGGCTTCTGGTTTCTGGCTTGGAGGTCCCATCCTATACTCCCCCCCGACGGCGCCCCCCACGGACGCCGATCTGAATTTACGAGGCCTTCCGTGACCCACAAGGATTTCATCTCCATCCACGACTACTCCGCCGCCGAAGTCGCGGGCATGTTCGATCTCGCGAAACAGATCAAAGCCACTCCCGACCAGTTCCGCCGCGAGCTCGAGGGGCAGACCCTCGGCATGATCTTCGAGAAATCGTCCACCCGGACGCGCGTTTCGTTCGAGGTCGGCATGTTCCAGCTCGGCGGCCACGCTCTCTTCCTCTCCTCGCGCGACATTCAGCTCGGCCGCGGCGAGACCATCCACGACACCGCGAAGGTCCTCTCCCGCTACATCGACGGGATCATGGCGCGCACCTTCGCGCACAAGACCGTCACCGATCTGGCCGAGTTCGCGACGATTCCGATCATCAACGGCCTCACTGATCTCCTCCACCCCTGTCAGGCGATGACCGATTACTTCACTGCGACCGAGCACCTCGGCGATCTGCGCGGCCGCAAGATGGCCTGGATCGGCGACGGCAACAACATGGCCCACTCGCTCATGTACGGCGCTGCGAAAGTCGGGATGGACATCTGGATCGCGACACCGAAAGGCTACGAGCCCGACGCGGACGTGGTGGCGAAGGCGAAGGCAGACGCCGAGGCCGCCGGCACGAAGATCGTGCTCACGCAATCGGTGGATGAGGCGGCCAGGGATGCCGACATCATCGAGACCGACGTCTGGACCTCGATGGGACAGGAAGAGGAGTCTGCAAAGCGCCTGCGCGACTTCGAAGGGTGGCAGGTCGACTCCCGCCTGATGGGCCTCGCTCGCAAAGAGGCAATCTTCATGCATTGTCTGCCGGCGCACCGAGGCGAAGAAGTGTCGGCCGCGGTGTGTGACGGGCCGCGGTCGGTCATTTTCGACGAGGCCGAGAATCGTCTCCACGTGCAGAAGGCAATCATGGTGTCGCTCATGAAAGGGCGGAGGCGCAACGGATAACGGATGCAGGAACCAGGCTCAGACAGGCGGACTTCGAGATCAGGAATCGCGATCATCCTCGCGCTCGGCCTGCTGTTTTTCTCCCTCGTCGGGGCCCTGGTGATTTTCTCGGGCCGGGAACCCGCTGCCGAGAAGGCCGATCTCGAGGACCTGTACGTCGTTCCGCCGACCCTCCGCCTGCGCGCCAGCCCGAGCCTCGAGGCGCCGATTCTCGCCAACCTCGAGCGGGGCGAACGGCTCGACCAGCTCGGCATGACCGAGACCTGGGCCAACGTCCGTCGCGAGGACGATACGGTCGGATGGTCCGAGCGGCTCTACCTCGAGACGAAGACCGATCACGAGCGGCGGGTCGCGCGGTACACCGCGATCCGTCTCCTTCCCCCTCTCGAGGGGAAAAGCGAACGCTCGTCTCCGCTCTACTCCGGCCCCGGGATCTTCTTCCCCGTCATCGGCGAGATCGGGCCGGACCAGACACTGAAAATCTACACCCGCGACCACGACTTCTACGCGATCGAAACGGGCGGAAACCTGGCCTTCATCGAGGCCGATGCGGTCGATCTCTCCGGCGCCGGCGCCGCCGTCTTCGAAGTCGCCGCCTCGCAGCGGACCGCGGACATCGAGGAAGAAGAGCCGACGCTCACCGCCTCGATTCCCGACTTCGAGCCTCCGTTTCCCGACCCGCCCTCCGACTTCGAGCCGTTCGAGCCCCCGCCGACTGCGCGCGACCAGCCTCCACCGGCACCATCGCGCGGACCCTATCCCGGCGTTCCCCCCGGTGGAACCGAGCCGGTCGTGATCTCGCGGGTGATGCCGCGCTACCCGCCGGCCGCCCGCGGGGGAGGAGTCGAGGGGACCGCGGTCGTCCGCGCCGTCGTCCGCCGCAACGGAAGGGTCGGCAAAGTCGAAGTGCTTCGCGATCCCGGCATGGGCCTGGGG
>JBHEOL010000333.1:0-5090 GCA_046261635.1 Thermoanaerobaculia bacterium
CCTGCGGCGCGATTTCCCGCATCCGGCTGTCGACGATTTGCGCAAGCTCCGTTAAATACGCTGGGTCTCCTTCCCCGCGAACGTTGTAGGTCTGTCCGTAAATTTCTACCGAGACCGGTTGTCTTTTGCCTGTCATCGGATGGCTCTTGCGCGCCGAGTATAGCAAATGCGTGGAGGGACGCCCGGGACTGCCATCCCCCCCCTTTCGAGGCCGGAATTCACGAGTCGGAAGGGTGTTGGGTCCCTTGTGAAAAGTTTCTCCACCCACTAGAATTCGGGCTCCTGTCGCCGACCCCGGCCACCTCTCGAGACAACCATGGCAATCAAGAAGATCACCGTCGACAACTCCATCGTTCAGCGCAAGGCGAATCAGCTCCCAGGCGAAGGGCCGGAGAAGGGCATCCTCACCCTCCCCGGTGAGGCCGAGCGTTACGACTCGGAAGCCGATGCGAGCTTCATCACCACGAAACTCGACACGATGGTCAACTGGGCCCGGGGAAATTCGCTCTGGCCGCTTCCATTCGGCACCGCGTGCTGCGCCATCGAGTTCATGTCCACCGTGTCGAGTCACTACGACATGGCCCGCTTCGGCTTCGAAGTCGTGCGCTTCTCGCCCCGCCAGGCCGACATGATGATCGTGGCCGGCACGATCGTCGACAAGATGGCCCCCGTCCTCCGCAAGATCTACGACCAGATGCCCGAGCCGAAGTACGTCGTGGCCATGGGCGCCTGTGCGACCAGCGGCGGGTTCTATCGCGCCTATCACGTGGTCCAGGGGATCGACGAGATCATTCCCGTCGACATCTGGGTCCCGGGCTGTCCCCCCACTCCGGAAGGACTCATGTACGGAATCTTGAAGCTTCAGGAAAAGATCAAACGCGGTGAAATCCGGCGATGAGCACTCTGACGAAATTCAGCTCCACTCCCTACACCGGTCCCACGCCCACGAACCGGCTCCCTTACGTGCCGCAGGACCTGGAGGCGGTCGACCGTCGCCGGGACGAGATCGCCGCGCGGATCACTTCGCCGGCGCTTACGCCCGAGCCGAATCGCGATCTGCCGACCTTCGTCGTCCGGCGTGAGGACATCGTCGAGGCTCTCCGCGCGCTTCGCGACGACCCCGAACTGCAGTTCACGCTCCCGCTCGATCTTTTCGGGGTGGACTACCCGGGTCGGCCCGAGGGACGCTTCGACGTCGTCTACCTCCTCTATTCACTCAAGAACGGCGACCGGGTCCGCCTGAGAGTCCACACCGACGAGAACACTCCCATTCCTTCGTCTCTGGGCGTATTCAAGGGATACGACTGGTACGAGCGCGAGGCGTTCGACATGTTCGGGATCGGGTTCGAAGGGCATCCGAACCTCCGCCGGCTCCTGACCCACGAGGCATTTCAGGGTCATGCACTCCGCAAGGACTACGATCCCGGCAAGCGGTGGCTGCTGAGCGAGAAGGACGTTGCTCAGATCACCCCCAAGGTTTTCATCGAGCCGCAGGGACACGAATTCGAGCGCGTGACGCTGAACCTGGGACCGTCCCATCCGGCCACCCACGGGACGCTTCGGATCGTCGTCTCCCTCGAGGGCGAGATGATCGTCGGCCTCGACACCGAGATCGGGTACCTGCATCGCTGTTTCGAGAAGATGTCCGAGACGCACAGCTGGCAGCAGGTCATCCCCTACACCGACCGGCTCAACTACGTCTCGGCCTTCATCAACAACGTCGGGTACACGCTCGCCGTGGAGAAGCTCCTCGGCATCGAGGCGCCTCCGCGCGCCCAGCACATCCGCCTCATCCTGTCGGAGTTCATGCGGATCGCCGACCACATGGTCTGCATCGGCACGAACCTGGTCGACATGGGTGGGCTGACGAACTTCTGGTACCTGTTCCGTGGCCGCGAGGAGATTTACGCGCTCATCGAGGCGTGCTCGGGAGCCCGGATCCTTCCGAGCTATACACGGATCGGCGGCCTGGCCGTCGACGTGCCGGCGGACTTCCTGGACCAGTGCCAGAGACTGGTCGACCTGATTCCGGCGCTGATCAACGACGTCGACAAGCTGCTCAGCCGGAACCGGGTCTTCCACGAGCGCGCCGACGGTTCGGGTCCGATCTCGGCCGAGAATGCGATCGCCTGGGGTTTCACCGGGCCCTGTCTCCGCGCGGCGGGTGTTCCCTTCGACGTTCGGAAGGCCAACCCCTACCTCGGCTACGAGACCTACGACTGGGACGTTCCCATCGCCGACGGCGGGGACACGCTCGCCCGCTACCTGGTGCGGATGGAGGAGATGCGCCAGTCCCTCCGCATCATCCAGCAGGCCATCGATCGCGGCCTGCCCGACGGCCCGGTCATCATCAACGACCCCTATATCGCCCTTCCCGAAAAGGAGAAGGTCTACAACGAGATGGAGTCGCTCATCTACCACTTCAAGCTGATCATGCACGGCATCCAGCCGCCGGTCGGCGAGGTGTACTTCCCCGTCGAGGGGGCCAACGGAGAGCTCGGCTTCCACATCGTTTCGGACGGGACGAAGAATCCCTACAGGGTCAAGGTTCGCCCCCCCTGCTTCTCAATCTACCAGGCGTTCGGCGAGATGATCGCCGGGCAGACCATTCCCGACGCAATCGCCGTTCTCGGATCGCTCAACATCATCGCGGGCGAGCTGGATCGCTGAGAGCTCAGGACCGAGAGTGAATCAACCCATGGATGGCGTCAAAAAACTCGAACGCAAAAAGCTGACCGGCATGGAGCGGCTCTTCATTCCCGAGGTCGTCAAGGGAATGTTCGTCACCCTCGGCCATCTGCTCAGGAACCTCTTCAACATGAAGAACCTGCCGACGATCTCCTATCCGGAGATGAAGCGGGTTTACTCCGAGCGGTTCCGCGGCCGCCACATCCTCACGACCCGCGAGGACGGCACCACCCGCTGCGTCGCCTGCTACATGTGCTCGACCGCCTGCCCCGCGGAGTGCATCGCGATCGAGGCTGGCGAAGACGAGCGCACCCGCGAGAAGTTCCCGGTGCGCTACGACATCGACCTGCTCCGCTGCATCTTCTGCGGCTACTGCGTCGACGCCTGCCCCGAGGACGCGATCTACATGACGCGCGATTACGAGATGTCGATCGATACCCGGGCGCGCTCGGTCGTCGGGCTCCGCGATCTCGTCGTCCCGCCGAACTTCCCCATCCCCCCGATGGGGTGGCGTCCTTACTACGGAACGATCCGCAAGGAGGGGACGGCGGGCGGAACCGGGCTCGGTCAGGCGCTGCGCCCATCTCCTTACCCGGAACAGGCTCCCCCCAACCCGGATCTGTTCCGCGGAGGAAGCGCGGACTGACCGTCCCGCGTCCGATCCGAATGAAACCGCTCGAGACCACGGTCGAACAGGTGCTGCGCGAGGCGATCGAATCCGAGATCTCCAGCCGAATCTACTATCGCCTTCTCGCCGAGCGCGCCAGCGACGCACCGGCGCGCGCGAAGCTTCTCGATCTCTCCGAGCGCCAGATCCTCCACCGCGCCAAGCTCGAGCGCCGCTATCGCGAGCTCGTCGGCCAGCCCCCCCCGGAGTTTCCGGAGCCGCACGTCGAGATTCCTCACGACCTGACGAGCGTCGATACGGCCCGCGCACTCCGTATCGCCCTCGAGCACGAGCGTGAGTCCGAAAGCAATTTCCGCTTTCTCTTCGAGCGCTCGACCGATCCCGCGCTCACCAACCTCTTCTCCGAGCTCGCCGAGATGGAGTGGAAGCACAAGGCCGAAGTCCAGGCCGAGTACGACGCCATCGCCGGCGATCCCGAAGATTTGCTCTTCTGATCGCACTCCCCTCCGTCCCTTGTCGGCTAAACTCCTCGCGTACATGCGAGTGATCGCGCGCGCCGCCTGAATCGCTTTCCCCGGCAGCCGCGCCGATCTCGAAGGAGCAGTCATGATTCTCAAAGTCTCCCGCCTCGGCCATCCGGCCCTGCGCCAGGTAGCCTCCGAGGTGGACATCGCAGAAGTCCGCGAGGGGAGCTTCCGCGGCCTGATCGAGGACATGTTCGAGACCATGCAGGCCTACCAGGGGGTCGGCCTCGCTGCCCCTCAGGTCCACCTGCCGATCCGCCTCTTCGTCTACGAGCTCCCCGACGACATCGCCCGGCGGCGCAACGCCGAGCCACTCGAGCCTGGCGTCGTCTTCAACGCGAAGTACGAGGCCATCGGCGGCGACCGAGTCGTCGACTGGGAAGGGTGCCTCTCGGTACCCTTCCTGAGCGGCGACTGCCCGCGCTACCGCAAGATCCGCGTGACCGGCGTCGACCGCCACGGCGAGCCCTTCGAGAAAACCATCGAGGGATATGCCGCGCGCATCTTCCAGCACGAGATCGATCACACCGACGGGCAAGTCTACCTCGACCGGATGCCCGATCTCACGACGTTGGGTTACACGATCGTGTTGTGAGAAGCAGGGGCCAGGGACTAGGGGCTAGGAACAGCAAAGGCCACGGATTGAGGCGGCTACGATGCCGCTGGCTCGGGTTCGTGGTGCTCCAGGATCCGGATCTTTCGGAGGCGCATGGCGAGGATCGAGGCGATGAGCACCGCCGCCGCGCATGACCAGAAAGCGCCGCGCGCGTTCCCCACGTCCCAGAGGAATCCGAAGATCACGGGGCCGAGCATCCGTGCGAGGCTCCCCATCGAGGCCGATAACCCCATGATGCTTCCCATGTGGTCCACCGGGGCGGTCTTGCTGACGAGCGAGTTCATCGAGGGATAGCAGAGTCCCTGCCCGACCGCCACGAGAAACGCCGTCGGCCACAGAAGGCGCGGATCGTAAATCAAAGGAAGGAAGACGAAGCCGGCGAGGAACGAGAGCGTTCCGGCCATGATGAGCGCCTGCTCCCCGACGCGGCGTGTCAGCCTGCCGATCAGCCCTCCCTGGATCACAGCGACGATCACGCCCATGAATCCGAAGAAATAGCCGAGGTCGCGAGCGGTGAATGCGAAGCGCTCCCGGGCGAAGAGCGTGACGGTCGTCTCCATCCCGGCGAACGCGAACACGATCAGGAAGAACGCGCCGATCACCAGTGAGAGCGCAGCGCTTCCGCGGAGGATCC
>JBHEOL010000348.1:0-17049 GCA_046261635.1 Thermoanaerobaculia bacterium
TCTGCGGAACGTACGGGATCGCCGAGTCCCGCGTTCCTCTCGCGCGGCTGGTCACGACGCGGGACTGGTTCGGACGGCGCAGGGCACTGCGGCTCAAGGCGCTGCGCGCTCTCGCCGAGCTCGGCCGGCCGGATACACTCGACGATCTCCGGCCGGTGCTCGAGACGCGGTGGTTCCCGGTCGCCGCGCCGGAGGAGCGCCGCCTCGCCTACGAGCTGCTCGAGTTCTACCCGTTCGAGGCACGGGCTCCCTGGGTCGAGGAGGGCTTGGGGTCCCGCGATCACGTGATCCGGCAGATCGCGGAACAGCTCGCCGAACGCACCGACACGGCCAGAAAAGAAGAGGCTCCCTGACCATGCAGCGAGAACGGACTCCCGTGGAGCAGCTCATCGTCGAGTTCAGTGCCGCCGTCAACTCGCGCGGACTTTACGGCGAGAACCACCCTTCGCTGAAAAGCTCGGTCATCAGGGTCGTCAACCGCCTCGAGCAGAACCTTGGGGCCGCAGGCCGGGAGGAGCTGACCTTCTACGTCGTCGGCGATGAGCTGATCGTCGATCAGCAGCCGCTCCGGAACGACACACTCTTCCAGCGGCACTTCGTCCAGATGCTTCGCCGGCGTCATGTCGAGCGCCTGACCGTCGTACGCGGCATCACCGAGGAGGAGCTCTCCCGGTTCGTGACCGCGATGTCCTCCGGCACGCCGCCGGAAAGCTCGGATCACCTCACCGTCGGCCGGGTGGAGATCGGGTTCACCGACGAGGACGCGGAGAAGAACAAGGGCGGCGGTTCCGACGGGCTCACTCCCGAGAAGCTCGAGCGCGCCAAGGAAGCGTTCACCCGGTTCCGGCAGGACCGCAAGGTCGGTCTTTCCCAGCTCGAGGAGGTGATCAGCGGGCTGGTCGAATCGCTTGCGAGGTCCACTCGATCGATGCTTCCCCTCGCTACCCTCAAGGGTCATGACGAGTACACCTTCGTCCATTCCGTCAACGTCTCGCTTCTCGTGATGTCCCTCGCGAGGTGGCACGGCTTCCCGAATGAACAGGTCCAGAGCATGGGAATGGCTGCGATGCTCCACGATATCGGCAAGCTGACCATCCCGATCGACATCCTCAACAAGCCCGGACGCCTCGACGGAGAAGAGTGGACCATGATGGCCAGCCATGCGGAGCAGGGCGCGTGGGATCTGGCGCGCTCCTCCTCCACTCCCTCCCTCGCGATCGCGGTGGCCTTCGAGCACCATCTCCGCTTCGACGGCGAGGCGAACTATCCGATCCTGCGCACGCCTCGCCGTCCGATCCTGGTCTCCCGGATGACGGCGATCGCCGACACGTTCGACGCGATCTGCACGATGCGCCCCTATCAGAAGGCGCAGTCGGCCGCGGCCGCACTCGAGATCATCCGCAAGCGAGCCGGAACCTTCTACGACCCCTTCCTCGTCGCGAACTTCGATCTCATGGTCCGCGAGAGCGGCGCGGGCGGTTTCGCCGAACCGAGCGGATGAGCGTCCAGCATCACGCCTCTCAGTTCAGCCTCAGGATCGCAGCGTTCAGAGCCCCCGCGAACGTCACCCATAGCAGATAGGGGACGAGCAGCCAGGCCGCCAGGGCACGGTGCTTCCGGAACTCCACGATCGTCGCGAGGATCATCGCCCAGAGGACGATGATGTCGATCAGTGCCAGCCCGATCGCGTGCAGCCCGAAGAACAGTGGCGACCACGCCGCGTTGAGCAGCAGCTGGGCGAAGTAGAGACCGAGCGCACGACCCGCGCCGGAGAAGCCCTTCTCTTTCCAGACGATCCAGGCCGCAATCGCCATCATCGCGTACAGCACCGTCCAGACGGGGCCGAATACGGACGGACTCGGGCTCCACGACGGCCGTGCGATCTCGCCGTACCAGGATGCGTCGGTAAACAACGCTCCCGTCGCGGCCGCCGCAAACGTCACCAGCAGCCAGAGTGCCAGACCTCCCCAGACTCTCATCTCTCCACCTCTCGCAGCCGGAGCACGACCTCATAGTCGGCCTGGCGCAGGGACTCCCCTTCTCGCGGCACGGGACGGAGCTCGACCAGCTGCACCTCCCAAATGCCGAATCGCGCCGTGCCGGGGCCGTTCGTGTGCAGGGTCAGGCTGGCCGAGCCGTTCTCGTCGCTCGCTCTGAGGACGATCACCGCATCCCCGGCCCAGACGCACTGCACATCGCGCGGGCAGCGGCTGTCGGAAACGACGTTCGCGAACTCGAGAAGACCCTGTTCCGGCAATGCGGCGGTCTCGGTCACGGCGAGAGAGAACTCCTCACCGGGGACGACCCCGACCGCCTGGGGCGTGATGTGGCTGCATGCCGTGAGGAGCAGGATGAGAGAGGCAGCGTAAACGTGCATGCCGCCGAGGGGATTCATCAAGCGTGCCGAACCTTGCCCTCCGGCGGGCGGGTCACATCAGCCCTGCCCGCCAGGTCGGAGATTCCGGCATGATGGCCCGGCAATCGCCGCACAGCGGCTCCCAGGATTCGAGCGCCTCGCCGAGCCAGTCGAACGGAAGCTCGTTCCACTCGAACACCATCCCATTCGGACTGATGAAGTGGACCTTCGTTCGGGCGATCCCCTCGTCTCCGAAGTCCCGTTCGCACTTCGAGCAGTGCGCGGTCGTTCTCCATCGACTGATCTGGTCGCTCAGCCGAGTCGCGTCGAGATCGCGCGCGATGTCCGCCATGCAGCCCCGCGCGCAGTCGCCGGCGTCGGGCCAGCGCGAGCAATCGGCAATCTCGAGCTTCGGCTCGCGCCCGAGCGTGCGTGCGATCGCCGCCCGAAACGACTCGAGCCGCACGGCCGCGGGACGGGAGGTGACCGGGCAGCGGATCACGCGTGGGGCACCGAATGCGTGCCGGGCGAGCAGGAAGTCTGCGGCGAAGATCGCCACACCGAGGAGGAGAAAACTGAGGACCACCAGCACGGGCGTGACCATGACCTCTCCTTTCGTCCCTGCTGATGGGATCGGTCCCGAATGAACGATGCGCCGTGGCGAGGATCACGGGCGGGTGTGAGAGGCAGGGGCAGAAGCAAGGGGCTAGGGGCTAGGGAAGGCAAAGGCAGAAACGCAAGGCAGAAGGCAGAAGGCAGAAGGCAGAAGTAAAAGCAACGGCAAAAAATCGACTCCTGCTGCGGTGCCTTTGCGCTTGCCTTTTCCTCGCCCCTCTCCTCTCGCCTCGCAGCACGCGGCATAGCGGAGGATCGCGCGAAGGCGATCGCCGCCCGGACCGTCAATGAACAGAGACGGGACGAGGGACGAGGAGCGAAAATCATTCACCTGCCTTTACTTCTGCCTTCTGCCTTCTGCTTTTCCTAGCCCCTAGCCCCCAGCCCCTAGCCCCTGCTTCTCCGCTATAGTCCTGCGCATGGATCCCCGATCGACGCATCGCGAGCGTCTCGAGCTTTGGAACGGCCGGGAAGAGTCGATCCGCGCGCTCGAAGGCCGCCTCATCCGCGCGCGCCTTCTCCTGTTCGCCCTCGCGATCGTTCTCGCCTGGTTCTCGTTCGTCCGCAGCGACCTGCCGGGATGGGCTTCCCTTCCGGCTCTCGCGGGCTTCGTCGCGGTGCTCGTCATTCACGCGCGGAAACGGCGCGCCCGAGCGCATGCGGCCCGCGCGGCGGCTTTCCATCAGGCGGCCATCGATCGCATGGATGGGAAGTGGGCGGCGAGTCCTCACGACGGCCGCCGCTTCGCCGACGGCCATCATCCCTTCTCGGGCGATCTCGACCTCTTCGGTCCCGGGTCGGTTTTCCAGCGTATCTCCACTTGTCGCACCGGCCTCGGAGAGGAAAAGCTGGCGGGTTGGCTGCTCGTTCCCGCTCCTCACGGTGTGGCCACGGCCCGCCAGGAAAGCGTGAGGGAGCTCGGGCCCGCGATCGAGCTGCGCGAGTCGATCGCCCTGACCGGAGTCGAAGCCCGCAAAGGCGTGGAATCGAACGCGCTGCACGCCTGGGTCTCGTCGCCTCCCGTCACTTTCACGGCGGCTGAACGAGTCTCGGCGTGGATCCTTTCCACGGTCGCCGCGCTCGCGCTCATCGTATGGATTCCGGCGTTTTTCACCAGTCTCCTCGCTCCGGCAGGTCTCGGCCAGGCGTCGGCTCTCGCGAGCGGAGTCCTGCTTTTCTCGATCGTCGGCGTCTGGCTCTTCTCCGCACGCCTCGGAGGGCGGGTCGCGGCTGCGCTCGAGCATGTCGAGAGCGCCGAGCTCGACCTCGAACGGCTCTCCGCGATTCTCGGGATCATCGAACGGACTCGATTCGAGAGCCCCTCGCTCCGCGAGCTCCAGCAATCGCTGCGGGTCGATGGCGCGCTCCCCTCGGAGAGAATCGACTCCCTCGCCCGGCTCGTGGCGCTGCTCGACTCGCGGCGCAACCAGTTCTTCTTCCCCATCGCCGCCTTGATTCTCTGGACCACGCATATCGCCTTCGCGGTCGAACGGTGGCGCACCGAGGCGGGATCGGCCGTCCTCCGCTGGACCGACGCCGTCGCGGAAATCGAGGCGCTCTCGGCTCTCGGCGCGTTTCACTTCGAGAATCCCGACTACCCCTTCCCCCGGTTCGTCGACGGGCCGCCCCGTCTCGAGGCGCGGCAGCTCGGCCATCCACTGATCGAGCCGTCCCGGCTCGTCCGGAACGACCTCTCACTCGGCGGAGAGACGTCCCTGCTTCTCGTCTCGGGATCGAACATGTCGGGCAAGTCGACCCTGCTGCGGAGCGCGGGACTGGCCGCCGTCCTCGCCCAGGCGGGGGCGCCCGTCTGCGCTGAGTCGCTCGAGATCACCCCCCTCTCGGTCGGCGCCTCGATCCGGATCCACGACTCGCTTCAGGAAGGCGCTTCCCGCTTCTGGGCCGAGATCACCCGGCTCAAGGAGATCGCCGCGCTGAGCCGTGGCGAACGCCCGCTCCTTTTTCTCCTCGACGAGCTCCTCGCCGGGACGAACTCGCACGACAGGCGCATCGGCGCGGAAGCCGTCCTGCGCCGGCTGATCGAGGCAGGATCCATCGGCCTCGCAACCACGCACGATCTCGCGCTGACCTCGATCGCCGAGACCTCCGGCGGCCGTGCGCGCAACGTTCATTTCGAGGATCGGATCGACGGAGACTCGGTCGTGTTCGACTACCGCATGCGCGAAGGCGTGGTCACGCGAAGCAACGCGCTCGCGCTCATGAAGATGGTCGGGCTGGTCGGAGACTGAAAGTGGCGGAGGCTTCAGCCTCCGCCCCCGTGGGTCGGCGGATTCAACGCCTGGCCTGAGGATAGATCCCCTGCTGCCGCGCCTTCGCCTGCGAGCTTCCCGCTCGCCCATGCCCACTGGAAGTTGAACCCACCGATCCGGCCGTCGACATCACAGATCTCACCGCAGAAGTACAGGTCCGCAACGACGCGTGACTCCATGGTGGCGAGCTGAATCTCGCCGAGGGGAATTCCGCCTGCGGTCACCTCGGCGAAATCCCAGCCGCGGTCCCGGCTGATCGGTACGGCCAGCCCGGTCGCCGCGCGCGCCAGGCTACGCTGGGCATCGCGCGGCAGCCGGCCGAACGGAAGCGAGGGATCGAGATCGGCGGCGAACCGAATCACGGCGTCCGCCACCCGTTCCGGGAGAACGCCGAGAAACAGATTCCGGATCGCCGAATGAGGATTCGAGATTGCCTGATCTCTCATCCAGAGGATCACGTCATCGAACGTCGCCCCGCCGACTTTCGCCACGGCACGCGAAGACTCGGGCGCGGGCGCCTCCGTCGCCGGAGGCGCCGGGAAGAAACTGATCTCGATCCCGGCCGAATCGTCGTTCATCCTTGCCGCGGCCAGATGCCGGCTGATGTCGAGAATGGCCGGTCCACTCAGGCCGAAGTGCGTCATCAGCATCGATCCGGTCACCGCGGCATACACCTTTCCCGACTCGGCCCGCACACGCACCTCGGCGTTGCAGCTCGCCCCTCGCAGCTCGGTCATCCAGTGCCCCGCCGGCAGCATGAGGGGAACGAGCGCCGGGAAGGTCGGCGCGACCGAGTGCCCGAGGCGCCGCGCGAGCTCGTAACCCGCCCCGTCGCTTCCTGTCTTTGGAACGCTGCGGCCACCCGAGGCCAGGACGACGCGACGCGCCTGGACCTCCTTGCCTTCTTCGACGGTCAGGGCGAATCCTTCTCCATCGCGCCGGATTGAAGTGACCCGGGCGCCGGGGCGGACTTCGGACCCGGCATCCCTGCAGGCTCCCAGAAGAGCATCGAGCACCGTTTTCGCTCGATCGGTCGTCGGGAAGAGTTTCCCCGTCTCTTCTTCCTTCAGCTCGACACCGATGCCGCGGAAGAACGCGATCGTATCGGCGATGGAGAGCGTTCGCAGGATCTTCGCAATCGCGTTGCGGGAGCTCCCGTGGAAATCGTCGGCACCGACTTCGCGATGGGTCACGTTGCAGCGACCGCCTCCCGCGATGAGGATCTTCGCTCCGATGCGGTCCGCGCCGTCGAATGCGACGATGCGGGCCCCGGGCGCCGCGCGCGCCGCCGCGATCGCGGCCATCAGCCCGGCAGCTCCCGCGCCCACGACCGCGATGTCGAGAGTCTCGCTCACGCGGGCATCATAAAGGGTCAGGGGAGAAGTGGCGGAAGATGGCGGTCCGCCCTACTCCCGATATCGCGCCGCGGCGATCTCGACGATCTCGTTGATCGTTTGCGGATACGTGCGACCCGAGCGGCGGGCGGCCATGGAGAACTCGGCCGAGGAGGAGAGCCAGGGGTTGGGGTTGGCCTCGATCACGTAGATCTTGCCGTCATCCCGGAGGCGCATGTCGATGCGGGCGTAATCCCGGAGCTTGAGGACCTGGAAGGCGGTCACGGCGGTCTGCTTGAGCCGCTCCTCGGTTTCTTCGTCCAGATTCTCGGCAGGCGCGGACCGCGTCTTCTTGTAGGCGTCCGAGTCGCGATCGAACTTCACGTCGTATCCGGCAATCCGCGGGGTTCCCTCGGGGAGCTTCGAGAGGTCGAGCTCGATGAGCGGCAACGCCTCGGGACGTCCGTTGCCGAGGACCCCGGCGTAGATCTCTCGCCCCTCGATGTACTCCTCGACGAGAGCCGGCGAATCGAACTCCTCATCGATGTAGTGCATCCGCTCCATCAGTTCCTTGACGCTGTTCACGACCGCGCCGGCATCGATGCCGATCGATCCGTCCTCGGTCGAGGGCTTCACGATCAATGGGAAGCGGATGTCCTGCGCCGAGTCGACGCGCCCCTTGTAGAACATCGCGAAGAAGGGGACATCGAGGCCGTGGAAATGAAAGATCTTTTTCGCGACCGCTTTTTCCTGCGCGAGCATCAGCCCTTTCGGGTCGCTCCCGGTGTAGGGCTTGTCGAGCAGCTCGAGCCATGCGGCGACGTGCATGTCCTTCGTGTCGTCGCCGCCGAACGACTCCGCGAGATTGAAGAAGAGGTCGGCCTTGCACTTCGCAATGGCCATGAGACTCGATTCGTTGCCGTCGATCAGCTGGTAGAACGGCTCGTGCCCGTTCTTCGCGAGGGCGTCGAGAATCTCCTCGCGGTCGAGCTTCGGACGCCGGAGCTTGCGGCCCTTCTTTCGTTTCGCGTCGGCTTCCGCTCCCGGATAGTCTTCTGTTCCTTCCCACTGCTCGTACAGAACCGCGACTCGCATCGGAGAAATTGTAGCAACTAAGGTGGCGCGCCGCTCAGGGATGAACGAATCGACCTCGCGTCAGAAAGTTCATCGCGAGCGTCGTCGCGTAAGCGGTGAGCTCGACGAGCGCGGCCGGCTCGCGGTTTCGCTCGACCAGCAGTCCGAGCTCTTCGACACGCCGCTGCATCTCCTCGACGAGGATCTTCACGAGCGAGCGGCGGACTCCGGTCCAGTAGGTGATCTTCGCGATGATCGCTCGCGCATTCTCCGTGACCAGCTCAGCCGCCGGCCGGAGATCCTTCGCCGCTCCGGCTTCATCCGATCCCGGCTCGAGGAACATCTCGGTCAGATCGATCTCGAGCGCTAGATCCGCGATCGCTCCCCTCTCGTCGGGCTCGTTCGCGCGATAGAACTCCGCGAGCGACTCCTGCAGATCGTCCACCGTATAGTCGATCTCTCCAGTCGCCTTCACCGGCTGAAGCGCTCCGACCTCCTTCGCGATCCGGTCGACGTACTGCAGCTTCTTCAGCGCTCCCCACCCCGCGTAACGCTTCCTCCAATGCGCGCCCGGCGTCAGCCAGACGGCGAACGTCTCCGCAAAGTCCTCGTCGGGATGCTTCTGCGCGTACCACCCCTCGATGTGCCGGACGAATCTCCGCGAAAAGGGGATCGGGGTGTACTCGTCGCGATACGGCCGCCGGAATGGACCGAACAGATCGCGCCACTCGTCGGTCCGGTAGAGCTGGTAGGCGTAGTTGAACGCGTGTCCCGCCTCGTGGCGCATGTACATCATGATCTCGCGCTCGCTCTCGAGGTCGTTCATCGCCCGCTCGAGGGACCCGAGCGCCGGATTCGCGAGGTAGAAGGGCACGCCGATGACCGGTTCCTCGTCCGGACACCCCCACTGATCGGTCAGATAGAAGGCCGGGCGGAAGTGCTCCAGCCCCTTCTTCTCGAGCTCGTGGTAGAGCCGCTGGATGTGCTTCTCCACCGGCGTCCCCTCGATCTTGAGACCCAGGTCCCGAATCGGCTTCAGCAGGAGCTCACGCGCCTCAGGCGGCGACGTTTCGAATTCCTTCATCAAGGGGAGATTCTAGTGAAAGCCGGAAGGAAAGTCAGAAGGCAGAAGGCAGAAGGCAGAAGTAGAGGCAAAGGCCACGTCATCCTGAGGAGGCGCGGGACGTGGTCGTCGACCTCGAGGGTGTTGGCAGCCGACGAAGGATCTCAAAATGGCAGGATCGTGTTGGCCGGGGGGGGGGACACCGCAGGTGGCGGCATCCTGCAATTCTGAGATCCTTCGGTCGCGCCCACCGATCCGTGGGATCCGCCGTTCACGCGGCGCTCCCTCAGGATGACGGAGTGGGGTTGGCGTTGCCTTGACTTCTGCCTTCTGCCTCCTGACTTCTGCCTTGCCTTCCTGTTACGCCTTCCCAACAATTCCGCCGCGGATTTTGGCTTTCCCGGCGCTCTCGATTATCTTCCCGGAACCGATGATCGACCGTCTGCCGTTTCTGCTCGCCGCAGCTCTCTTTTTCGCCTCGCCTGCGCCCGCCGCCCCGGTGAGCGTCCGTCCCGAGCGGATGGACAGCGCCGCGGAGATCCGGCTCCGGCTCGAACGGCTGGGGGTCACGGGTACCGCTCTCTACGTCGCCGCTCACCCCGACGACGAGAACACCGCCATGATCGCCTGGCTCGCGAACGGAAAGCTCGTCCGCACCGGCTATCTCGCCGTGACGCGCGGCGACGGCGGACAGAACCTGATCGGGACCGAAAAGGGGGACCTTCTCGGAGTCATCCGCACCCACGAGCTCCTCGAGGCGCGCAAGATCGACGGCGGCGAGCAGTTCTTCTCGCGCGCCATCGACTTCGGCTATTCGAAGACAGCCGAAGAGACACTCGGAATCTGGGGAAAGGAGCGCATTCTCGCCGACTTCGTCCGCGTGATCCGCACGTTCCGCCCCGACGTCATCATCAACCGCTTTCCGTCGACGGGCGAGGGTGGCCACGGGCACCACACCGCATCGGCCATCCTCGCCGAGGAGGCCTTTCGTCTCGCGGCCGACCCCGACGCGTTTCGCGAGGAGCTTGGCTGGCTTCGCCCCTGGCAGGCGAAACGGATTTTCTGGAACTCGTGGCGCCCCGCGGAGACGGAAGGTCTGCTCGGAGTCGATCTCGGCGCCTTCAATCCCCTCCTCGGCCGCTCCTACACCGAGCTCGCCGGTGAGAGCCGCTCGATGCACAAGAGCCAGGGGTTCGGCGCACCCGAGCGCCGCGGCACGATGATGAACTACCTCGAGCTGCGCGGAGGAGACCCGGCGGTCAGCGATCCCTTCGAGGGAATCGACCTCACGTGGCGCCGCGTCGATGGCGGCGAAGCCATCCTTCCGATCCTCGACCGGGCGCGCGAGGCGTTCGAGAGCGAGCGGCCCTACCGGATCGTTCCACACCTGATCGAACTGAGAAGAGCTCTCGGGGCACTTCCCGGCAGGAACTCGTCGGAACGCGACCTCATCGAGCGGAAGATCGAGGAAACCGATGAGCTGATCCGACAGGCTGCCGGGATCTGGATCGAGGCGATCGCCGCAACTCCGGCCGTCGTCGCCGGCCGCGAGCTCGAGGCCACCCTCTCGGTCGTGAACCGATCTCCCCTCGAGGTCTCCGCGCGCAAGCTCGAGAGGGGGAGCCTGCCGAACCCGCTCCCCTACAACCAGACCTGGAGCGAGAAGATCCTCCTCGAGATTCCGAAAGATCACCCCTTCTCGCATCCCTTCTGGCTGAGGGCAGCGCCCTCGGAAGGTGCGTGGACGATCCGCGACGACCGGCTCATCGGCGAAGCAGTCGCCCCCGAGCCTCTCGGCGTCGCCCTTGCCCTGACGGTCGAGGGCGAGGTGATCGTCTTCGAGGCTCCGGTCTATTTCCGGCGCACGGACCCGGTCATGGGCGAACGCTACCGACCGGTGGAAGTGCACCCTCCCGTGATCGCGAACATCGAGAACAGCGTGATCGTCTTTCCGGACCGGGAGACGAGAACGGTGCGGATCAGCGCCTCGAGCATGATCGACGGCGCCAGTGGCACGATCCGCCCGGTGATTCCGGAGGGGTGGACCGTGGAGCCGCGGTCGGCGGCTTTCGCGCTCGATGCGGGCGAACAGCGGCTCTGGTCGTTCCGGCTGACTCCTCCCGCGGAAGAAGTCGAAGGACACCTCTCGATCCTCATCGAGCAGCCCGACTGGGAGCCATACTCACTGTCGAAGATCGAGCTCGACTATCCCCACATTGCGACGCAGACGCTCTTTCCTCATGCATCGGCGAAGCTGGTACGCGCCGATATCGAGCGCGACGGGCGGGATATCGGCTACGTCATGGGGGCGGGGGACGAGATCCCGGATGCTCTTCGCCAGATCGGCTATGACGTCACGCTTCTGTCCGATTCCGACCTCGGGGGCGAGGATCTTTCGAGGTTCGACGCGATCGTTCTCGGGGTTCGGGCCTACAACACCAGACCGAACCTCATGGCGCTTCAGCCGCGCCTGTTCGAGTACGTCCGCCGAGGCGGGACGCTCGTCACGCAGTACAACACACTGGGGCGCGACCTCCCCAGCACTCTCGCCCCCTGGCCGCTGACGATCTCGCGCGAGCGGGTTTCGGTCGAGTGGGCGCCGGTTCTCCTCGCCGAGCCGGAACACCCCCTGCTCACTTCTCCCAACCGAATCACGGAGAATGACTTCGAAGGATGGATTCAGGAGCGCGGCCTCTATTTCCCGGGATCTTGGTCCGAGGAGTACGCGGCGCCGCTGTCGATGGACGAGCCTGGCGAGCAGTCGAAGCGGGGCGCCGTTCTCGTCGGCACCCTCGGCGAAGGAACCTTCATCTATACGCCCATCTCGTTCTTCCGCCAGCTTCCGGCGGGAGTTCCGGGAGCCTATCGCCTCTTCGCGAACCTCGTGGCCGCGCGCAATGGAGACGCCAATGCAGAATCCGAACGAGCCCGTTGAACGGATCGTGATCGAGGAGGAGCGGCCGCCGGTCGGAGGAACCTGGCGGCGCCTCTACACGATCGTCCTCCTCACTCTGGTCGCTGATGTCGTGATCTTCTGGATCTTCACGAAGGTGTTTTCTTGAGGCCGGTCGATTTCGTCGTACTCATCAGCGCGCTGGTTTTCTTCGTCGCGTACGGCGTCTGGAAGGGACGGAAGCAGAAAGACCTGGAAGGGTATCTTCTCGCCGGCCGGTCGCAGCGCTGGTACACGGTCGCGCTCGCGATCATGGCGACTCAGGCGAGCGCGATCACCTTCCTCTCGACTCCCGGCCAGGCCTACACCGACGGGATGCGGTTCGTGCAGTTCTACCTCGGGCTGCCGATCGCGATGATCGTCCTCTCGATCACGGCGGTCCCGATCTTCCACCGACTCAAGGTCTATACCGCTTACGAGTATCTCGAGGGGCGATTCGATCTCAAGACCCGCTCGCTCGCAGCTTTCCTGTTCCTCATCCAGCGCGGCCTCGCCTGCGGGCTCACCATCTACGCCCCCGCCATCATCATCTCCACCCTGATGCGCTGGGACCTCGGCATCACGATCCTCGTCATCGGGATCGCCGTGGTCACC
The DNA here is from genome assembly GCA_046261635.1 of Thermoanaerobaculia bacterium. Lineage (GTDB taxonomy): Bacteria > Acidobacteriota > Thermoanaerobaculia > Gp7-AA8 > Gp7-AA8 > JBHEPS01. The sequence continues at coordinate 12,260 of JBHEOL010000348.1, forward strand.
TACACCGCCTCGGGTGGAACCAAGGCCGTCAACCACACCAACTTCCAGCAGATGGTCGTGATCATGGTCGGCATGTTCGCCGCGTTCGTCGTGCTCATCATGAGCCTGCCGCGCGACGTCTCGATGCTCGACGCCACGCGCGTGGCCGGCCACATGGGGAAACTCAACGCGATCGACTTTTCGTTCGACTGGCAGAACCGCTACAACTTCTGGTCGGGACTGATCGGCGGTTTCTTTCTTCAACTGGCCTATTTCGGCACCGACCAGTCTCAGGTCCAGCGCTACCTTTCGGGAAGCTCTGTGGGCCAGAGCCGGCTCGCGCTCCTGTTCAACGGGATGATCAAGATCCCGATGCAGTTCTTCATCCTCTTCATCGGGGCGATGGTGTTCGCCTTCTATCAGTTCACGGCGCCTCCCCTCTTCTTCAACACGGCCGAGGTGAGAACGATCCAGGCCAGCCCGTATGCTTCCGAGTACGAACGGCTCGAACAGGAGCATCGGCTGGCCGCCGAGGTCAAGAGCCGGGCCGCGCTCGATTACGTCGAAGCCTCCCGAGGCGATGACCCCGCGCTCGTCGCGGCCGCGGGAGCCCGGCTCGACGCCGCGGACGAGCGGGTTCACGAGCTCCGCGAGCAGGCCACGGGCCTGTTCACGCGAAACAATCCCGAAGCCGCGACGACCGACACCAACTACGTCTTCCTCACGTTCGTCCTCGGATATCTCCCGGTCGGCCTCGTCGGGCTCGTCATGGCCGCGATCTTCGCGGCCGCCATGTCCTCCACCGCCTCGGAGCTCAACGCCCTCGCTTCGACCACCATCGTGGACATCTACAAGCGGATGTTTCACCACGACGCCACCGGACTTCACATGGTGCTGATCTCGAAGGTGGCAACGGTTCTATGGGGAGCGTTCGCCATCGGCTTCGCCATGTATGCGAACCGCCTCGGGTCGCTCATCGAGGCGGTGAACATACTCGGCTCGCTCTTCTACGGGACGATCCTCGGCATCTTCCTTCTCGCCTTCTACGTGAAGCGGGTCGGAGCGAGCGCGGCGTTCCTGGGCGCCCTGGTCGGCGAGGCCGCCGTCATCTGGACCTTCCGCACCAGCGACATCTCGTTCCTCTGGTACAACGTCGTCGGATGCCTGGTGACCGTGGGTGCGGCGCTCGTGATTCAGGAGTCGGGAAGACTGCGCACTCGGGACGCGTAAGAACCGGCAGGATCACCGCGAGTGGCGGAGGATCCTTTCCTCCGCCTCATGCCACGAAGCGCCGGCCGTGGGAGATGATGGGCACCGCGGTCGGCGCCTGCTTCCACGTTTGCATGACGGGACGATCGGGAGCCGCCTCCCGACCGTCCTGTCAGTTCGTCATCGCCAGCCGGCGAGCTCGCGCTCGAAAGCGGCGGTGTTGGGCGGATTCGGCATCGCCTTCGCCACGGCGAGGGCCCGCTGGCCCGTCCGGACCGCTTCGGCGCGTTTGCCGGCCCCGGCCAGCATGCGCGCCTTGAGCGAGAGGTTGGCCCAGGTCTCCTGGATCGCAATCGACTGATCGACCCATTTCATGGCATCGACGCCTTCAACCTTGTTCTGGCTGGCCCAGTTGGCGGCCTGGTAGGGGATGCGCCAGTCGAGAGCGGCGCTCGCGGAGGCGACGACCTTCGCGTTCGTGTCGACCCCGATCGTGAACGGCACCATGAGCCGATCCCACGCCATCACGACTTCGGCCGTATCCGCGGTCACCATCGGAAACGCGAACGTCAGAAGCTCGTGGGGATGATCGCTGGCCCGCGGCTTGACCGCCACCCGCAACGCGTCTTTCGCCATGTCGTAGGCGTAGCTTCCCCACTGGGTCGCCTGGCCATTGAAGATCACCGTCCACTCGTTCTCGCCGGGGATGGTGTGAACGCTGTAAAGCCCCTTCGCGAGATTCTGGCCGTTGATCGTCACATCGTCGGAGAGCTCGATCGTCGTCGCCTCGTTCGCCCCCGTGCGCCAGACCTGGCCCCAGGGAACGAGCTCGCCGAAGATCACGCGCCCTCGGACGCTCGGCCGGGAGTAATTGATGGTCACGTCGGTCAGCCCGACCGACTGCATGACCGAGGCTTTCGGGCTCGCCCGGGGGAGCTCGAGCTGAGCGAAGGCCGGGATGGCCAGACACGCAATGAGGACGCAGAGAACCGGAAAGCGCTTGTTCATGGGATCTCCTTCTTGACCTTTCTGAGTTGAGGGCCGCAATCGTATCAGAGCCGTCCGGACGGTTCTGGTTTACCATACGCGGCTATCGCGGAAGCTGGAGGAAATCCGAATGTTCGACTGGCTGGCCAATCCTGAGGCGTGGGTCGCCCTCGCCACGCTAACCCTCCTCGAGATCGTCCTCGGCGTGGACAACATCATCTTCATTTCGATCCTCGCCGGAAAGCTCCCGCCGAATCAACAGAACAAGGCCCGTCAGGTCGGGTTGATTCTGGCGATGGGGATGCGGATCCTCCTGCTCCTTTCGATCGCCTGGATCGTACGGCTCACGAATCCACTCTTCTCGATTTTCAGCTTCGATCTTTCCGGGCGTGACCTGATTCTGCTCGGCGGAGGGCTATTCCTTCTCGCGAAGGCGGTCCATGAGATTCACAACAAGCTCGAAGGAGATCAGGGACACGCCGTCAAGAAGATCACGGCCTCCTTCACCAGCGTCCTCGTTCAGATCATGCTGCTCGACATGGTGTTTTCACTCGATTCGGTCATCACCGCGGTCGGCATGGCGAAGGACCTCGGAGTCATGATCACCGCGGTCGTGGTCTCAGTCGCCGTCATGATGTTCTCGGCGCGAGCCATCGGCGAGTTCGTCGAGAGGCATCCCACGATCAAGATCCTGGCGCTGAGCTTCCTCCTTCTCATCGGAACAACCCTGGTCGCCGAAGGCCTCCACTTCCATTTCCCGAAGGGATACGTCTACTTCGCGATGGCCTTCTCAGTCGCCGTCGAGCTGCTGAACATGCGGATGCGACGGGGCAAGCCGGTCGAGCTCCACAGCGCGTATCAGGAGGAAGGGGAAGAGGTGGCGGAAGCCTGAAAGGCAAGTCAGAAGGCAGGCAGAAGTAAAGGCAAAGGCCACATTATCTTGAGCGAGGAACCACACCGAGAGGGTGCGCATTGTCTTGGCCGCGGGGACGGCGCAGGAGGCCCGGATCCTGCCCCCTCGCTTTTGACTCTGCCTTTACTTCTGCCTTCTGCCTTCTGCCTTTTCTAGCCCCTGGCCCCTAGCCCCTAGCCCCTTGTTTTCAATCAATTCACCGACCCGGGCACGGCGAGTGTGAATGGGGAGATCAGGGCGTCGAATCTCGCCCCTCCCTCGGTCTCCATCTGGTAGCTGCCGTGCATCGATCCCATCGACGTGGGGAGCGGGCAGAAGCTCGTGTACTCGAATGACTCGCCCGGTTGGAGCAGAGGCTGCTGGCCGACCACGCCCGGACCCGTAACCCGCTGCTCGTTCCCGTTGGCGTCCGTGATGATCCATTCCCGGCTGACGAGCCGCGTCACCTCGGCCCCCTCGTTCGCGATCGCCACGCGATACGAGAAGAGGTAATACCCCTCGAGCGGAGAGCTGCGGTCGGCGAGGTAATAGCTCTCGACCCGGATTCGGATTCCCTGGGTTACGGTATCGCTCATGAATCCCGGGGAACAGCGTGTCGGGGTATCCTTCTTCCTGAGCCGCGAGCCACCCCTATGATCTATCGCCTTCTGGCCGACCTGGTCGTCGTCATCCACTTCCTCTTCGTTCTGTTCGTCGTCTTCGGAGGGGTGCTGGTTCTCGCCAGACCGCGCATCGCGCTGATTCACGTTCCGGTCGCCTTGTATGGAGCTCTCATTGAGTTCGGCAGCTGGATCTGCCCTCTCACGCCGCTCGAAAACTGGCTGCGACGGCGCGGGGGCGAGCAGGGTTATGCCGGCGGATTCGTCGAGCATTACATCCTGCCGATTCTGTATCCGGCGGGCCTGACGCGCGGAGTCGAGATCGTTCTGGGCCTCGCGGTGCTCGTCATCAACGCCTACTTCTACTGGCGCCTCTGGCACCGCCTTCCGCATTGATGACGAGTCCGGCTCGAGAAGGGCGTTACACTATTGATTCCATTCGTGTTTACATTGCCAACACGAGTGGCATGGTTCTTTCTTATTCAAGCGCTGCAATGGAACCTCGAAGGGATGACGAGACGCCGCGACGCGTGCTGATCGCCGACGACGATCCGTCGATCCGGCGGCTGCTCGAGACCCTGGTCTGCCGGGAAAAGATCGAGCTCGACACCGCCAGCGACGGCGCCGAAGCGATCCGGCTGCTCGAGCAGAACGAGTATGGCGTAATCCTGCTCGATCTGATGATGCCGAACGTCAACGGGTTCGGCGTCATCGAGTGGCTCCGCGCCAATCCCCGCCAGGAGAAGGCCGTCGTCTTCGTCATTTCCGCCTACGCCGACGAGGCGATCCGGCAGGTCGACACGACCATCGTCGCCGGGGTGATCCACAAACCGTTCGACGTCAGCGACGTCGCCTCCCTCATCCGCCACATCGTCCATGGATGGGACGAAGAGCTCGCACGCTCGCTCAAGCAATCGCAGCAGAGGGCGATCCGTGACTACGTCATCAGTAAGGACCCAGTCAGCAAGGACCCCGCGACCGAACACTGACCCGCGGGAGCGCGCTCACAGCTTCTGATCCGCTTCCTCGTCGCTAGCCTTCTCTCCAGCGATCTCCCGCAGCCCGTTCTCGCTAATCCAGCCGCGCGCGAGCGCGTGCCGGGC
>JBHEOL010000362.1:0-20781 GCA_046261635.1 Thermoanaerobaculia bacterium
CGTACTCCTTGAGCGCCTCGGCCGTCCGGTTGTTCTGCGAATAAAGGTCGGCGAGCTTGACGTGGACGTTGATCGAGTTCGGATCGAGCTCGGCGATCTTCTGGAAAGTCGCGAGCGCCTTGTCCGGCTCGCCGTGCTTCAGATAGTAGTCGGCGAGGACCTGGTACTGGCTCTTGGCCTCCATGGCGAGGCCCTGCTTCGCGTAGAGATCCGCGAGCCTCCCATAGATGTCGAGCCTGGAGGGATCCAGCTTGTTGATCTTCTTGAAGATCGCGATCGACTTGAGGAAAAAGCCGTCCTTCGCGTAATGGTCGGCGATCCGCGTGTAGACCTTGACGGCTTCGTCGGTCCGATTGACCCGCACCCAGAGATCGCCGATGCGATTGAGGGTGTTCACATCGTTGGGATTGTCATCGAGGAGCCGCTCGTACTCCTTGATGGCGGCTTCGGTCTTTCCTTTGCCGACGAGCTTTTCCGCGCTCGCTACGATCTTGTCGCGTTGGATGGCCATAACACTCTGTCAGTGACTCGCTTCGAACAATCCCGGATGATCTACACCCTCGAATGAGCGCCGATGAATCGGAGTCGGCCCGAACCGTTCGAGTGCGCGATAGTGGCTCTCTGTGCCGTACCCGCGATTATTGGCGAAATCGTACTGAGGATAGCAGCGATCATACGACTCCATCAAAAGATCGCGATAGACCTTTGCGACTACCGATGCGGCCGCGATCGATACACAGCGCCGGTCACCCTGAATCAGCGGAACCTGCGGCATCTGGAGAGATTCGATCAATACCGCGTCAAGGAGCAGGATTTCCGGGCGGCAGGGAAGGCCTTCCACGGCCACCTTCATCGCCAGCTTGCTTGCGCGCAGGATGTTGATCCGGTCGATCGTCGCCGGCTCCACCACGCCGATCCCCACCGCCACCGCCCGGTCGAGGATCCGCCGGCAGAGCAGGGCTCTCTCGTCGTGGCTGAGCAGTTTCGAGTCGTTGACGCCGGGCATGACGTCATCCGGGAGGATGACTGCCGCCGCCACCACGGGGCCGGCCAGACAGCCCCGCCCGACCTCGTCGGTGCCGGCGATCGCCCGGAACCCCTCGGCCCGCAGCGACCGCTCCACGGCAGCCATCTCCGCGAGCCGGGCCAGCTCGCTCAACAGAGCGCCCATCTGGCGCTCTCCCGCTCGGCCGGCCCTCAGCTCGAATGGAACGTCAGCCCTTGCGCTTTTCCTCGATGCGCGCCGCTTTCCCGCGGAGGTTCCGGAGGTAGTAGAGCTTCGCGCGACGGACTCGGCCATGTCGTTCCACCTCGATCCGGTCGATGATCGGCGAATAGAGCGGGAACATCCTCTCCACTCCGACTCCCCCGGACATCTTCCGGACCGTGAACATCGAGCGGCTTCCGCCACCCTTCCGCGAAATTACGATGCCCTGAAAAATCTGGATGCGCTCTTTTTCGCCTTCCTTGACCCGGACGTGCACCTTGATGGTGTCTCCCGGCTCGAAGGGGGGCATTTCGCGGGTCATCTCCGCGGACTCGACAATTTTCATCAGATCGGCCATGGTCAACTACCTTCCACTTTCTTCCAGTTGGCGGAGCTTCTAAGCATCGCTCAACTGTCCTTATCTTTCAAGCACTTCGCGTCTATTTCTGCTCCGGCCGCCCGAGGGCGTTGAGCATCTGTTCGGCCTCGGGATCGAGCTCGACCCCTTCCAGAAGGTCCGACCGCTTTTCCAGGGTTGCCCGGAGTGACTGCTCTTTTCGCCACTGCCGGATCTTCTCAGCATGACCCGACAGCAGGACCTCCGGGACTTTCATCCCTCGGAGCTCGGCCGGGCGCGTGTAGTGCGGGTGATCGAGCAGCCCCGTATAAAACGAATCGGCCTCGACGGAATTCCAGTCTCCCACGACCCCTTCGACCAGCCGCGCCACCGCGTCGGTGATCAGCATGGCGGGCAGCTCCCCACCCGAAACCACGAAATCTCCCACGGAGACCTCGCGGTTGACCAGCGCGAGGCGCACCCTCTCATCGAATCCCTCGTATCGGCCACAGAGGAAGACCAGCCACTGTTCGGAAGCGAGCTCCCGCGCCATGTCGTGATTGAAGACCGCCCCTTGCGGCGAAGGGAGGAGGACGGTCGGCGAGGCGCCGGGCGCTCCCGATTCCCGGATCGCGTCCAGGCAGCGGAAGACCGGTTCCGCGAGCATCACCATGCCGGCTCCTCCCCCGTAGGCCTGGTCGTCGGTCGACCGGTGCCGATCCGAGGTGAAATCCCTCAGGTCCCACACCTTGACGGTCAGGATCCCGGCGCCGATCGCTTTTGCGACGATCCCTTCCGCCAGGAGCGGCTCGAACATCGCGGGGAAAATCGAGACGAAGTCGACGCGGAGCCGCGAGGCGCGCGGGTCGGAGTTGGATTCGGACTCGGGCTTCTGCCGGGGCGTCGGGTCGGGCTGGACCTGATCGGCGGAACCGAGATCCTCGAGACCCCCGGGGAGGTCGGCGACGATCTCTCCCGCGGCGAGGTCGATGCGGGTGCAGATCGAGGAAGCGAAGGGAAGGTCGAACGTTCCGCCCTCCGGTCGCCTCACGGCGAGCAGGACGCCCCCGCCCCCTTCGCCCGCGTCGGTGACCACTCCGATCCTCCGGCCGTCCGGTGCGACGATGGCGAGCCCGATCAGGTCATGGAGGAAGAACTCCCCCTCGTCCAGCTGCCGGGCCTGGTCCGGGGCGACTTCGAGGGTCCAGAGCTGGAGGGGCCGCACCGCTTCAGGGGTGTCCACTCCCGCGAGCTTGAGGAGCACCCGGTCCTTATGCTGGCGAACCGATTCGATCTCGACTCGCCGGACCTGCTCACGGTCGGGAGAGACGAGCCAGGCGCTCTCCATTTCGTCGAAGCGCTCCGGCGTGTCGGTCAGCGGTTCGACGCTGATCTCACCGCGGATTCCGTGCGAACGGCGGAGGACGCCGACGGCGATCAGATCGGCCGGCGAGACCGGAGGGTTCGAATCGCGGGGATTCATCCAGAGCGCTCCGCGAGTCAGTCGAGGATATCGAGAATGTAGCGCTCGTCACCGCGCGAAGCAGCGGCGGAGAGGATGCTGCGCATCGCACGAGCGGTCCGGCCCTGACGGCCGATGACCTTCCCCAGGTCCGCGGGGGCGACCTGGAGCTCGAGTACGGTGGTCTGATTCCTCTCGCGCTCGGTCACGCGGACCTGGCCGGGCTCGTCGACGAGCGACTTCGCGAGAAATTCGACGAGCTCGCGCACGGTCTCAGGCCTTCTTGAGGAGCGATTTGACGGTGTCGGAGAGCTGGGCGCCCTTGCTGACCCAGAAATCGACCCGCTCGCGGTCGAGCTTGAGCTCGATCGGCTTTTTGGTCGGGTTGTAGAAGCCGATCTGTTCGAGGGTCGCGGCGGACGGGGTCCGCTGCGAGTCGGAGACGACGATCCGGTAAAAAGGGGCATGCTTCGAGCCCTGGCGGCGCAGACGAATCTTCAGCATCTCGAGTGATTTCCTTCGCTGATCTGTTGGTCGTTCAATTTTAGGGAATTAGCCCACTGCGGGCAGTTCACCGTCATAACCCGGAAAGTAACCCCGGTCTCACTGGAACAATTCCGGGGGGAGACCTTTGGTGAGCCGGGCGAGTTTCCGGGGACCCATCCCCTTCGAGAAAGTCTTCATCATCTTCTTCATGGCGAGGTATTGCTTGAGCAGGCGGTTGATCTCCTGGACGGTAGTCCCGGAGCCGCGGGCGATCCGCTTCTTCCGCGACCCGTTCAGAAGCTGAGGGTGCTCCCGCTCGCGGGCCGTCATCGAGTCGAGAATCGCCTGCATTCGGACGATGGCGCCCTCGTCGACATCCTCTTCGCGCACCTTCCCCCCGAGGCCCGGGAGGAGCTGCATGATCTGGGACATCGGCCCCATCTTCCTGACCTGTCCGAGCTGGGCCCGGAGATCTTCGAGGGTGAAGCGGTCCTTCGCGACGCGCTCGGCGAGGCGGGCGGCTTCCTTCTGATCGACTTCGGACTCGACTTTCTCGATCAGGGTGAGAACGTCGCCCATGCCGAGGATCCGGGTCGCCATCCGGTCGGGGTGGAACAGGTCGAGGTCGGCGTACTTTTCTCCGACGCCGACCATCTTGATGGGGCGGTTCACGACCGATTTGATCGACAGGGCCGCGCCTCCGCGCGCGTCACCGTCGAGCTTGGTCAGCACGATGCCGGTGATCCCGAGGCGCGTGTCGAACTCTTTCGCGGACTTGACCGCATCCTGCCCCGTCATGGCGTCGGCGACGAAGAGGATCTCGGACGGGCGGGTCTCGCGTTTGATCGACTCGAGCTCGGCCATCAGCGCGTCGTCGATGTGAAGACGCCCGGCTGTATCGAGAATGACGGTGTCGTAGAGAAGGGTCCGCGCTTCCTTCAGCGCTTCGCGGGCGATGCGGAGCGGGTCGCGGAGCTCGCCGATCTCGTGGAAGGGGGTCTTCGTATCGCGGGCAACGACCCGCAGCTGGTCGATTGCGGCAGGCCGATAGACGTCGCAGGGAACGAGGTAGGGTTTACGGCCGCGGCTCTTGAGGTGGAGCGCGAGCTTGCCGGAGGTCGTCGTCTTACCCGACCCCTGCAGCCCGACCATCATCACGACGGACGGATCGCCCACCAGGGCGAGAGCCACCTGGCTCCCTCCGAGCAGGTTCTGAAGCTCGTCCCGGACGATCTTGGTGACCTGCTGCGCAGGGGAAAACGCCGTGAGAACTTCCTGGCCCACGGCCTTCTCGCGAACGCGTGCCGTGAACTCCTTGACGACCTTGAAATGGACGTCAGCCTCGAGAAGGGCGACGCGAATCTCCTTGAGCGCCGTGTCGATGTGCCACTCGTTCAGCGAGGCTTCGCCGCGAAGGGTCTTGAAGACCCGGTCCATCTTGTCCTGAAGGTTGTCGAACATTGGTGGCGTTCTGCTCCCGGGCTGGCGTAACCGGAGCCGCGGCGCGAATTATTCGCTGCGGCAGAATTTCGACTCGGTGGCCCCGCGGCTCAGTCGTGCGTCAGCTCGACGGACCAGTAGGCCTGATCGAGGAAGTTCTTCCAGATGTCCGGGTAGGGACGCCCCTGGAGACGATGCAGCGGATGCCAGCGCGGCCGCTCGGGTCTCCGAATCAGCGCCATGTCGGACTCACCGAGGAGCTTGTTGCCCTTCCTGACGTTGCAGGGGAGGCATGCGCAGACCACGTTCTCCCAGCTCGATCGACCCCCGCGGGAGATCGGCACGACGTGATCGAGCGAGAGCTCTGACGAGGAGTACCGCTTTCCGCAGTACTGGCAGCGGTTCTGGTCGCGAATATAGATGTTCGCGCGGGAGAATTTCACTTCCTGACGCGGAACCTTGTCGAAGCGAAGAAGCTGGACGACCCACGGAACGAGAATGTTGTGGGACGGGGTGGTGATGTAGGCGTCAGCCGTCTGGACCGGGATATCGCGCCAGTGGTCGAAGCTCCATGTGGCGTAGTCGGCCGAGACCGCGCGGACCTGGCCCTTGTAGAGAAGGGTGAGAGCGCGGCGGACGGACGTGATCTGGACGACCTGGAAAAAGCGGTTCAGGACCAGCACGTGACCGTCGAGCATCCTCACCCCGTAAACGCCATCGCCCGCGGGCTTGTTCCTCGGGTAAACCGCCTTCGAGCAGGGACTTCCGTCGCCGGCTCGATTGTAAGGCTTTCCCTCCGAGCTTTCCAGGACGGAGGGGAGGGGAGGAGGGGCGGGAAACGCCCGGCGAACCTCCCGGCTTGAAAATTTGCCCATTTTCAGCCATAGTTCGCCCCAAAGACCCATGGGGAAGGCGAATCAGCCGGCCTCGCAAGCGATTGAAAACGAACCAGAAGCCAGAAAGCGGATGCTGGCGTACAACCCGGGCATGGGCGGCTTCAAGGCGTCGGCCGGGCGCGGGACATCGGGGTGGAATTGGGAGGAATGTATGCGCTTGATCAACCGGGTTGTTTTTCTCACGCTGCTGCTGGCCTTCGCGACGACGGGTTCTGCTCTGGCCGAGCATTTCGTTGCGGACTGTCCGCTGAGTCTCGTTAGCGGAACACCTTCCATCAGCTCGTTCTCGAGCTCGCCTCACGGGGTCTTCAAGAACGGCTCGATGGTCTACCTGCTGCGCGGTCAGAACCTGACCACGCTCGAGGCGACCGCTCTCGGGGATCTGAAACCCGTTCGCGAAGACTTTCTCGACGAGATGGTCAATCGCGATCCGGACGGCGGATCCGCGTATCACAATGGTTACCTGTTCCTGGGCGGCGATGCGGGACTCGAGGTCTGGGACCTGCGCAACGTTCGGCCGAACGGCACCGCGCCAGTTCAACTCGAGCGGATCCCAGGAGTTCATTACAGCCGGCTCGCCGCACACGGAAACATCCTCGCCGGGCTCTTTCCCGCGACGGACCTTCCCTGTGCTCCGAACGGGACGACCTGCCAGAACTGGATCGACCTGTACAACATCTCCGATCCCGCGGCGCCGGTCCTGATTCACAGATTCATGGCCGGGCCGACCTACCGGGGCTTCAATGACATCGTCTTCGTACGCGACTGGCTCGCAGTGACTGGCGTTTCAGGAACGTACCTGTTCAACGTCGCCAATGGAGCCGCACCGAGCTTCGTATCGGCGAGCTCGACCCGAGGCGAGTTCCTCGCTACCGACGGAAGTGTTCTCGCCGTCGGGCAGGAAGAGTTGATCGGAGTCTTCACGGTCGGTCCCACGGGCACCCTCGGCTACTTCACCGTATTCACGTTGCCGTCGATCATGAATGTGGCGAACGGCATGCGGTTTCATCCCGATATGTGGATTAGCGATTCGCGTTTGATCACCCTCGTCGACGAGCGCGATCCTCTCACCCTGGGCGGTTCGGCCCGCACCATCGCCATCGACGTATTCGATTTCAGCGTCCCTTTCTATGAAGGGTTCGACGATCGAATCTACGAGAGCGTCTCCTTCATTCAGACGAACGAGAGACTCTACAATCCGGTCGCCGTTGGCCCGTACGTGTACGTCGTCGGCGAGGTCTCCGGAACCCAGAAGTGGGGCGCTTGCGGAGCGATGGCGGGTCGGGTGGAGCTCGATTCCGTGCGCGGGCTGACCTGCGGCGGCGCTGAAATCCACGGCTGGGTCACCGGCGCCAATCGGATCGTCAACGTCGAGGTCTTCCTCGACGGCGATTTCCTCGGCAACGCCAACTTCGGCTCGGACCGTCACGACACGATGATCGCGCAGCCCGTCCATACCTGGCGCCTCCCGGTCAATCTCGATTCGGTCGCGCGCGGAACCCGCACGCTCAGGATCATCGGCACCGACGCCCTCGGCAACAGGTTCCAGTTCGCGAGCACAGAGGTGTTCTTCCCCGGACCGGGCGGCAATTGCACCAACCGGCGACGCACGACGAAACGCTGAGCGAAGATCTTTCTGGAAATTCGAAGCCCCGCCTCACGGCGGGGCTTTTTCGTTGCCGGCCGCGTCATCATTCTGAGCGTTCGCGCTTGCTCTCTTCTCGAAACGACGGCATGGCCGCCGTCACGAGATCGTCGCGACGATCGCTTCTGCGGCCCGGCGCGGGCTCTCGGCGTCGGTGATGGGCCGGCCGACGACGATATAGTCGGCGCCCGCTTCGATTGCCTCGTGTGCCGAAAGCGTTCTCGCCTGATCCGAGGCGGCGTCGCCGGGCCCACGGATTCCCGGCGTGACGATCTTCAGGCCCTTCCCGCAAGCGCGCCGGATCGCAGCGATCTCGCGAGGCGACGCGACGACACCGCCAGCGCCGCGCTCCATGGCCAGCCGCGCCAGTCGGACGACGGATGCCTCGGCGCCGTCGTGAATGCCGATGGCCTCGAGCGACTCTCCATCGAGACTGGTCAGCACGGTCACGCCGAGGATCAGAAGCGATCCGCCGGCGCTCGCCGATGCCTCGGAGGCCGCGCGGATCATCTCCGGCCCGCCGGAGGCGTGAATCGTCAACATCGCCACTCCGAGACGCGCCGACTCCTCCACGCTTTTCCTCACGGTGTTCGGGATGTCGTGAAGTTTCAAGTCGAGGAAGACGCGCTCTCCCCGATCGGCGATCTCGCGAACCAGGGACGGGCCGTTCGCGACGAACGCCTGCAACCCGATCTTGAATACTCCCGCGAAGCCCGACAGTTCTTCGACCATCCGGAGGATCTCGCCGCGGTCCGAGCGGTCGAGAGCAACAATGAGGCGGTCTGAAGGTTTCATCAGCCGGGGATGATAAACCACCCGGGAGCGCAGAGTTCTTGCACAATGAGGCATCGATGACAGACCGTCGGACGATCTCGAGGGCCCTCGAGGAAATCTCGCGCAGGCTCGAGGTTTCCGAATCGAATCCGTTCAAGGCGCGCGCGTACGAAAAGGCGGCGCGGGCCGTCGCCGGCTCCACGGGCCCGCTCGAGGAGTGGATCGCGTCCGGCGCGATGGAGAAGACGCCGGGAATCGGGAAAGCGACCGCGGGCGTGATTCGTGAGCTGGCATTGACCGGAAAGTCGAGCTATCTCGAAGAGTTACGGGGAGAGCAACCCGAGGGATTGCTCGATCTGATGAGGGTTCCGGGGCTGGGAGCAAAAAAAATCGGGATTCTTCACGAGGCCCTGGGGATCGACAGCCGCGAAACTCTGGAAGAGGCGGCGGCCTCCGGGCGGATCGCGTCCGTGCGGGGCTTCGGTCCGAGGGGCCAGGAGAAGATTCTCGACTCCCTGCGGACTCTCCGCGAAACGGGCGACAGGTGGCTTCTGCCCGAGGCGCTGGATCTCGCGGAGACCCTCCGGCGCGCGATCTCGAAACTCCCGGAGGTGGAGGCAGTCGAGGTTTCCGGCAGCGTGAGGCGCCGTCTGGAGACGGCTGGAGAGGTCGACCTTCTGGTCGTGGCCGCCCGCCCTCCGCTCGCGGCCGCGGCGATCCGCAGGCTCGGCCTCCTCGGCGGCACCGATCTGGAGAAAGAAGTGCTCCGCGGGCTCGGGGCCGGCGAGATTCCAGTGCGCATCACACTGACGACCTGGAAGGAGGCGGGACTGCAGTTGGTCCTCTCGACCGGGTCAGAGGAGTTCGTTCGGAAAGTGGAAGAGCTCGCACGGGAGAGAAAGAGCGGCGCGGTCGGCTCGCAGAAGACGAAGGAGAAAAAGAGCGCTGCCGCGGCCGAGAAGGGTGTCTTCAAAGCGCTCGGGATTCCCTTCGTTCCGCCCGAGCTCCGCGAAACTGCCGAAGCGGCCGGGCGGCGCGCTTCCTCCGGACTCGTGAGCGCGAAGGATCTCCGCGGCGTCTTTCATGTGCATACGCTCTATTCGGACGGGCGGGCCCCGGTCGCCGAGATGGTGGATGCCGCAGCCGCACGCTCGTGGGAGTACGTCGGCATTTCCGATCATTCGCAGGCGGCGTATTACGCGCGCGGGCTGAAGGTGGACGACCTGCGCAGACAGCAGCGCGAGATCGACCAGGCGGAGCGCGCCCAATCCGGGATCCGAGTGTTCAAGGGGACCGAGGCCGACATCCTGGCTGACGGCGAGATCGATTACGGCCCCGGGGTTCTCGCCAGCTTCGATTTCGTCGTCGCATCCGTCCATTCGAGGTTCGGCATGGAGAAGGACGAGATGACCGACCGGATCGTCCGCGCGGTGCGCAATCCCTTCGTCACGTTCCTCGGGCATATGACGGGGCGCCTGCTGCTCTCGCGGAAAGGGTACTCGGTCGAGTTCGACCGGGTCTTCGATGCCGCCGCGGAGAGCGGAGTGATGATCGAGATCAACGGCAGTCCGCGGCGCCTGGACCTCGACTGGCGCTGGATGAAACGTGCGCTCGACCGGGGCGTCACGTTCTCGATCCACCCGGATGCTCACTCGGTGGAGGAGATGAAGTATGTCGAGTGGGGTTGTTTTGCGGCGCGTAAAGGAGGGGTCGAGCCGAAGCACGTTTTCAACACTCGGGGGCTGGAGCAGGTGCGCGACCACCTGACGAAGAGGAAGCTTCGAGCCTCGAAAGCGGGAAGGTCGCCCGCCTGACCGCGATCGGACGATCGCGGTCAGAACGGACGCGGCGTTCACTCCGACGGTTCGCCGCGAAGCACGATCATCAGGGCGCGTGTGCTTCCGGGGTCGCGCGAGGCACCGAGGGCTACGGTCTGACCGAGACGGAGGTTGATGGAGGTCTTCAGGAGCTGCTGGAGCTCGCCGCCGCGCTGGGGGACGCGGGAGAGTTTGAAGTCCTCGAGCCGCAATGAGCGGCTGAGAGGATCAAAGTCACCAAGACGGAACTCGGCTCGATAGCCTCCATCGATCTCGATCAGGACCGGCGTACCCTCGCGGCCGGAGGTAACCAGCTCGCCGATCTTCTCGAACTGGTTGAAGCGAAGAACGCCGCCGAGCTTGGAGGCAATCTCCTTCAGGTCGGGGGGGACGGGTGGGGGGTTCTGGGTGGTGGAAGCCGCGACGAGCTTCAGGTCGATGGTGAAGCTCCTCGCCGGAGCGTCGTACTCGCCGAGGATTCTCGCCACTTCTCCGAGCCGTTCGGGCAGGTCGGTGACGACCAGCGTATTGGTCGATGGCTGAATCGACACGGAACCCTTGTCCGTGATGAGCGGCTTGATCACGACTGCCGCGCGGCTCGCGTCGCGGAACTGAAGCTGGAACGAGCGGGCCGCGACCGCATCGGCATGAAGCCCGGCCGCGCAGAGTGTGAGGAAGAGAAGGACGACGAGAGATTTCTTCATAGATCCGCCGGCAGCGACTCGTCGAACACCATGACGATGAGATAGTCGCTCGAAGTCTCGGCTGGAAGCTCCACGATCGTGGCGCCCGCCGAGTCGTAACTTTCGATGATGGGCCGGTCCATGGCGGCGATGACTGCCGCGGGGGCCGGAGAATTGAGCTGAGGAATCGCAGGCGCCGAGCCCTGCCAGAGGGCGATGCTTCCCACTCCGAGGACGAGTGCCGCGGCTGCGGACCAGCGCAATGCAAAAGGAATCCGCCTGGGTGAAGGCCTCAGGTCCCGCTCCGCTTCGCGGAGGTGAATCTGCTGCATCACGCCCTGTGTGAATGCGTCGATCCCCTCGGGAGGGAGAATCTCTCCGCCGCCGAGAATGCGGAAGAAGAGATCGGAATCGAGCTCGAGTCCGGCGGCCACGCAGGCGTCACACCCGCGGAGATGATCGCGAACTTCCGCGTCATCCACCCCGTTGCGAACGCTGTCGATGAAATCGGCGCACTTCATTTCTGACTCCGCTCCCGCAACAGGCTCGCGTACTCGGGATAGCGCCGCTTCAGCTCCTGCTGCATCAGCTTACGGGCGTTGAACAGGTGGTTCCGCACCGTCGACTCGCGACAGCCCAGCACCCGGCTGATCTCCGCCGACGAGAGGTCTTCCATCTCCCGCATGACGAAGATCGTCTTCTGTTTCGGCGAAAGTACCGACGACACGTCGTCGAACACGCGTCCGATCTCCTTGCGCTGGAGCGAAACGCTCTGATCGGCGTCGGAGGTCGTCTTCACCAGCCGAAGGCTCGAGTTGATCGCCGCATCTCTCGACTGCCTGCTCCGCAGCCAGTCGATCGCCACGTTCGTCACCATCCGGTACATCCAGGTGTCGAACGCGAACGCAGGGTCGTACTTCTCCAGGTTTTCCCAGAGCTTGACGAAGGCGAGCTGGGAGACATCCCGCGCATCCTCCGGATTCGAGGTCAGCCGGTAGCAGATCGCATAGACCTTCCCGGTCTTCCGGCGAACGAGCGCCTCGAAAGCGTCCGTATCGCCGCCGCAGATCGTCGCGACAAGCTCGCGATCGTCCGGTTCCGGAGTTCCCTCTGTTTCCTTCATCAATCGGACCAGTGCGCCCATCATGGACCAATACGGCCCGGGCGGGCCGAGCGTCTAGGGAGCCCGATCCCGGCCGCCCGGCCGTGCTGCCGGGCTGGGGCGCTGTTGCGCCCTTCGCTGAAAAACCCCTAGAATCGCGCAAACCTTTCCACCGGGTGTTTTTACCTCCCGGCCGAAAAAGCCGGGGGCGGGAGGGGAGGGGAGCGAGTGGCGGGTTCCCCGCCAGCCATTGGGAAGCGGGGCCGCCGGCGGTCCGGATGGGTTCGACAAGGGAGAGCAAATGCGCGTTCTGGTGATCGGTCAGGGTGGACGGGAACACGCCATCTGCTGGAAGCTGCGCCAGTCGCCCTCGGTCACCGAGCTCTACGTTGCGCCCGGAAACGCCGGAATCGCCGCGCTCGCCGACTGCGTCCCGATCGGCGTGGCCGACATCATCGAGCTCGCCGACTTCGCCGACAAACTCAAGATCGACCTGACGGTCGTCGGGCCCGAGCTGCCGCTCACCCTCGGCATCGTCGACGAGTTCCGCAAGCGCGGGCTCGTCATCTTCGGACCGACCCGGCATGCTGCGGAGCTGGAAGGGTCGAAGGTCTTCTCGAAAGAGTTCATGCGCAAGTACGGAATCCCGACCGGAACGGCCCAGATCTGCTCGGGTCTCGACGAGTCGCTCGCGGCGGTGAAGAAGGGGAGCTGGCCGAAAGTCATCAAGGTCGATGGGCTCGCGTCCGGGAAGGGCGTTTTCATCGTGAAGAGCGCGCCGGAAGGAAAAGCGACGCTCGAGGATCTGTTCCAGTCCCGAAAATTCGGAATGGCGGGCGACCGGGTTCTGATCGAGGACTTTCTGGACGGCGAAGAGGTCTCGTTCCTGGTCCTGACCGACGGGAAAAGGGTCGCTCCCCTGGCGCCGACCAAGGACTACAAGCAGGCTTTCGACGGCGATCAGGGGCCGAACACCGGCGGGATGGGGTCGCATTCGCCTGCGGGGGTCCTCTCCTCGGAGATGGCGGCCGAAATCCTGAAGACGGTGGTGCTGCCGACGATCCAGGGGATGGCGGCGGAAGGGCGGAGTTACAGCGGAGTCCTTTACGTCGGGCTGATGCTGACCTCCGACGGGCCGCGCGTTCTCGAGTACAACTGCCGATTCGGCGACCCGGAGACCCAGGCTCAGATGCTGCGGCTCGACAGCGACCTGGCGGAGATCTTTCATCAGATCGCGCGGGGAGAGTTGACCGAAACGAAGCTCTCGTGGAAAAAAGAGGCGGCGGCGTGTGTGGTCGTCGCGGCAGAGGGCTACCCCGACGACTTCCCCAAGGGCGCGGAAGTCACGATCGATCCGATCGACGATCCTTCGGTCGTCATCTTCCACGCCGGCACGAAACTCGAAGACGGGAAAGTCGTGACGACGGCAGGTCGCGTCCTGAATGTCTGCGCGCGCGACGCATCGCTGGCCGAGGCGCTGAGGAAGGCGTACGCGGCGTGTGAGAAAGTCCATTTCCAGGGAGCGCGCTATCGGAGCGACATCGGGGCGCGCGTCCTGGAGCAGCGGCGCGGCTGATCGCCCTGACTCGGCGGGACTGTCCGGGGGACGACCGGCGGCCGGCGATGACCGTCAAACGGCCGGATCCTGTTGGGAAAGCGGAACGAATCGAGGATGGGAAAGATCCACAGCGGTCCCGAGCGAAGAACACGGACGAGTCGCAAGCTCGCGATCGCTACGGTTGCGACCGTTTTTTTCTTCGGGATCGAGCTTGCGGCGGGGTTGATCTCCAACTCCCTCGCCCTGATCGGCGACGCGTTCCACAACATCACCGACGCCTTCGCCCTCGTCCTTGCACTGGTCGCCGTGCGGATCGCCCGGCGCCCGGCGACAATGCGCAAATCGTTCGGATACCGGAAGGCGGGGGTGCTCGCCGCATTTCTGAATGCGACGATGCTCATCGCCTTGACCGTGGTCATGATCATCGAAGCCGTCAGCCGGTTGCGCAATCCCGAGCCGGTCGTTGGACGGTGGATGATCGCGGTCGCCTCGATCGGGATCGTCTACAACTTCGGCGTGACGATCTGGCTGATGAAGGAAGGGCGGAAGGACATCAACGTTCGCGGCGCCATGCTCCACATGCTGGGAGACGGGCTTTCCTCGGTTGGTGTCGTCCTCGCGGCGCTGCTGATCGGTTGGACCGGAACCACGGTATGGGATCCGATGGTCTCGATCCTGATCGGAGTGCTCATCTTCTGGACCTCCTGGGGCATTCTGCGAGAGACGGTCAATCTCCTCCTCGAAGGAACTCCACGTGGAATCGATCCAAAGCTGGTGACCGAGGACCTCGCGGCGGATCCCGGTGTCTTCGGCGTCCATCACCTGCACATCTGGGCGCTCGGGCCGGCGTCCTCCGCGCTCTCGTGCCACCTGATGCTGGGTGACGTGACGCTGCGCAGTGCTGGTGATGTGCTCGATCGGGTGAACTCGATGCTCGCCGAGCGGTACCGCATCGAGCACACGACGATCCAGATCGAGGCCGCGGAATGCGCCGAGGACGAGCCGGACTGCATTCCATGCGAAGCCAGCGTGGAGCACTGAGCGACAGCGGGGATCAGGCCGGGCGTCTGGTGGCAACGGGAGGGGCCTGCGGCCCGACCACGCGGTTACGCCCTTCCTCCTTCGCCGCGTAGAGTCGCCGGTCGGCGGCAGCGAACAGGCCCGCCGCATCCTCTCCATCCTCGGGATAGAGCGCACCACCGATGCTGCATGTGATCGAGGAGTGATTCGAGATCGGAGGCATCGTCTCGACCGCGGAACGGACGCGCTCGGCCGTAACGGCGAGAGGCTCGGCGTCGATGTCCCGCAGCAAGGCGACGAACTCCTCTCCTCCGTATCGCGCCGCGAAATCGACGTCGCGAAGGTTCGCTCCGATCGTCCCTGCGAATGCGATGAGGGCCTCGTTTCCGGCGAGATGTCCGAATCGATCGTTGTACTTCTTGAAATGGTCGATATCGAAAACCAGCAGCCCGAACGAATGCCGTCGCCGGCCGGCCGAGCGAATCTCCTTCTCCAGCTCTTCTTCGAACGCGCGGAAATTGGGGAGCCCCGTCAGTCCGTCGGTCCGCGATAGCTCTTCGAGCCGGGCGTCCCGCTGCGCGAGCGCGGAGATCATCCGGTTGAAGTCGTGTGCGAGCAGCGCGATCTCGCGGTCTCCGGCGATCGGCACGCGTTCGTCGGCCTTCTCCTGGCTGGCGATCCGTGTGGCCGT
Organism: Thermoanaerobaculia bacterium; assembly: GCA_046261635.1. Lineage (GTDB taxonomy): Bacteria > Acidobacteriota > Thermoanaerobaculia > Gp7-AA8 > Gp7-AA8 > JBHEPS01. The sequence goes on from JBHEOL010000362.1 coordinate 15,119, forward strand.
GCGCGAGAGCTGTTCGATCGGGCGAACGATCTTTACGAGCGCGATCCGCGCAAGAGCGATCGTCACGATGGCGATCATCCACGTGATGCCGAGCGCCGTCAGCATCAGTCCATCGGTGCTCTGCTCGACCGCGCGGAATCGGAGATCCGCATCGCGGCGGATGCCGCGCAGCGAATCGATCGCCGATCCGCTGATTGCGTCCGACGCGCGCTCGAGCTCACTCGTGATCCTCTCCCGCTCGGCGGGGGACGCTGCGCCCCATCTCAGAGACGCATCGCCCGCGAGTCGGTCGAACTCGGCGACCAGTCGCGGAAGGCTGCCGAGGTCGACCCCTCGCAGGGCCGGCGCGTCGACGAGCTGGCGCAGGGAGCCGTACCGGTCGGCGATCGCGCGGACTTCCAGCGGTTCTCCCGCCGCCATCGCCCGCCACCGGTCGTCCCAGGCCGACTGGCTGCCCAGGACCTGCTCGAGCGTCGCCGTGGCTCGAAGGTCGCGGAAGACCACCAGCCTCAGTTCCTTCTGGGACTCCCGCGCGCGCCAGGTCAGCAGGAACGCGACGAGAACGAGCAGCACGCCCCAGGCGACCGAAAAAAGAAGAATTCTCGCGCGGATCCTCGTCCTGCGGAGAATGCCCTCATCCGGGTCGACTGCCTCGGATGCAGATCCGCTGTCGCGGCGATCCTCTGGTCTCCTCTGGAGCATGACCGTTACGATGAGGATAGCGGGATGGCGCCCTTTCGGCCAGCCGCCGATCTGGAATGGGGTTCTCCCTTTGACGATCTCACTCGAAGACATCTATCTCGAAACCCTTCGCCGAGTCGATCCGGCCGGGCGAATCGCGGAGCGCTGGAGTCACGAGCCCGTCCGTGGCCCGGCGATCCTTCTCGGCAAGTGCGCGCGAAGAATGGCCGAAGGCCTCACGAGAGGGGGATGGAGCGGCCGGGCCCTCGCCGTGGTTCCGCGCGGTTACGAAGGGGACGGCCCCTGGCCGTCCGGCTTCCGGCTTTACCTCGGCTCCCATCCGATGATGGACCAGTCGAGCTTCAGCGCCGGAGAGGCGCTCTACTCGTTTGCCGCTGCGCTCGATCATCCGGCTCTCGTTCTCGTCTCAGGAGGCGCTTCCGCGGCCGTCGAACGACCGATCGACGGATTGGAAGCTGATGATCTCGTCGCGATCAATCGTCTGCTGGTGAGGGCCGGAATCCCGATCGACGAGATCAATGCCGTGCGCAAACATCTTTCGAGCATCAAGGGAGGGCGTCTTGCATCGATCCTTCCCGCCGGCAGCCGTTCGTGGATCTGGTCCGATGTCGCTCCGGGGCGCGCCGAAGTCGTCGGATCGGGACCGACATGCGGCGATTCGTCTACGCTCGAGGAAGCAGCCACGATCCTCGACCGCCTGGGCAGCCCGATCGCAGAGACGCTCGCACGCAAGCTCCGATCGGGCGGGATTCCCGAGACGCCGGCATCCATCGCGCCCGAGGCGGAGCTGCTGGCCGACAACCGGACGCTGATCGGGGCGGCCGCCGACGCGGCTCGCGAGCGCGGAATCGAAGCGCGCATCGACTACCGTCAGCTCGATGACGACGTGGAGAGCGTGGCCGCGCGGATCGTTGCCGACCTCGAATGCCTCGAGTCGGGGGTGGTCGCGGTTCGCGGGGGAGAGCCGACGGTGACCGTGCGCGGTGAGGGCCGTGGGGGGCGGTGCAGCGAGCTGGTTCTCAGGGTGCTGCGCCTGGCGGAAACGCGTGGCCTGACCTCCTTCGAGCTGCTCGCCGGCTCCTCGGACGGGATCGACGGAAACAGCGGAGCGGCCGGCTACGTTGTCCGCGGAGGGTGCGCGCCCGCGTCGCGGATCGACCGGGCGCTGGCGGCCTCGGATGCGCATCCCCTCGCTTCCGAGGTGGGGAAGGCGATCGTCACGGGCGCGACGGGCAATAACTTGCGCGATATCATAGTGATGGCGCGGGGTTAGCAGGCGCTGTTGCGGGTTTCCGGAGATCGAGACGCGTTCCGGCCCCGGTCGATATCTGATGGACGACATTCAGGGAAAAGCCGGAGGCGACGCGCCTCACCGGAAAGGAACCAGTTTCGAGCGGCAAAAAGGCCGTCCGATCCGCGGTTGCATCCGGCTGCTCGGGATCTCGACGCTCGGCCTCGTGGCCTTCCTCATCCTCGTGGTGGTCGGATCCTGGTTCTACTTCCGCTCGGCGAGCTTTGCCCGCTACGTCGCGGCGAAGGTCGAGAATTTCCTGGAGTACAAGCTCGACCGTGACGTCACGATCGGGCGCGTGATCGTTTCCCGAGATGCCATCGGTCAGATCATTCTTCGGGATATCACGATCGCCAACGTTCCCGGAGCGACTCGCGAGTACCTGGCGACAGTCGAAGAGGTCGTCATCGTCGGCGGAATCGAGTCATTCTGGACCCGGACGCTGCGCCTTGGCCGCGTCGACGTCCGCGGGGCGAGGCTCAACGTCGAGTTCTTTGCCGAGGGATCGCCTCTCTCGAGCAACCTTCCGGGATGGACGTCGGCACAGCCGCGCCGGTTCCAGATCACGCGTGTCGAGGTGGATCGGATCTTCATCGCGGGCGCGACGGTCGAGCTTCTCGACCGACGGCACGAGCTCGAGATCCTCGCGCGCGGAATTTCTTCGGAACTGACTCCGACGATGCAGAAGCAGATCTACGAGGGAACCGCGACGAGTCCGAGTGTTCTGGTTCAGTGGAGCGACTACGAGCGGCTCGACCTCGCGATGAGGGCGAGCTATCGGTACGTCCCCGGCACGCTGGCCCTGGACGGGGTCGTTCTCGAACAGGACGGGATTCGCGTTGCCTTGAGCGGCAAAGTGGATCCGCTGACCGAAGCGGTCTACGACTTCGACCTCGAGAGCGTCACCGAGCTCGCGCAGATCCGACGCATCTTCGGTCTGGATGCGGAGCTCGAGGGAACGATGGAGTTCGACGGAGCGCTCGAGGGTGAAAAGGGTGCGTTCCGCCTCATCGGAGACTTCAGCATCCCGGAACTGGTCGCCGACAGCTACGAGTTGAGCGGGATGACCGGCTCGCTGATCGCGACTCCTGACGAGGTTGCGGTCGATCTGAAGGAGGCGGGATACGGAGGGGGAACGATCGCCGGCGATTATCTGCTCGCCGACATCGGAGACCCGTGGCCGATGTCGGTCAGCCTCCGGTTCCAGAACGTTGCGATCGAAAAGCTCTTCGGCGACTGGGACGTCGAGGGAGTCGGGCTGAGAGGGCGCGCAACCGGGACTCTCGACTATGCGTGGACCGACAACGATCTGCTGTCGGGCAGAGGTGAGGGACGGGCGCAACTCGACCCGGGAGCAGTGGCCTTCGGGCAGGCGCGTTATCCGATCTCCGTCTCCGGCGAGACCGTGTTCGCCATCGCGGACGGCGTTATCGATTTCCGTCCGTCGGTGCTGAGGACGCCGCGCTCGGTGGTCCGCTTCCGCGGACCGCTCCGGATCGAGGGGCTGGTCGGCGATCTCGCATTCTCGATCGACAGCAGCGATTTTTCGGAGCTCGATCGGATCGCCTTCAATTTCGCGCGGGCGCTCGAGGAGTCCGATTTCGAGTTGCTGGGCCTCGCCGGCTCGGGAAGAGTAGAGGGAACGCTGCGCGGGCCGTTCGATCGAGCGCGCGTGCAGGCGACGGTCGACGCGCAGAGTCTGACGTTCAACGACGTCGAGCTCGGAGCTGCGGATCTGGAGCTGGCCTGGAATGGAGAGACCTCCACGCTCCGGTTCGATCGCGGGCGGTTTCGCCGGGGCGACGCCTCGATCGCGATGACCGGCACGGTCCGGTTCCCGGAGAGCGGTTCCGGCCCGGTCTTCGACATCGACGCCGAGGTGGCCGGATACGGAATCCAGCGGATCCTCGACGTGGTGAACCTCGAGCTTCCGCTTTCCGGAGTCGGTACGGGGAGAATCGCCGTCGTGGGAACGCCCGACCGCGGAGAGGCGACGTTTACCGACGTGCGAATCGTCGACGGCGACGCACGGATCGGCCTGAACGGACTGGTCGCCTGGACGCCGGGCGAGGGGAATCTCTCCTTCGATCTCGACCTCGGGCTCAGCTCGGTGCCCGTGGCGGACATCGCGGCATTTCTCGACCTCGGGGATCTGCCGGTGTCGGGACTGATGACCGGGACGCTTCATCTCGAAGGACCACAAAGTGCACTCGAGGGAGCAGGGGCCGTCACGATTCGCGAGGGAGCGATTCTCGGTGAGCCCGTGACGCTGATGGCAGCGGACCTCGCTTTTCACCAGGGAGTTCTCCTGGTGTCGGCCTTGAGGATCGAAGCGCCAGCCGGTGTGATCGAGGGTGAAGCCTCGCTCGACCTTGCAGGTGAGGTGTTCTCGTTTGCTATCGAGCCGACGGAACTCGATCTGTCCGAGATCGGGCTTCTCGATTTTCTGCCGCACCAGCTTCACGGTCGTGTCAGCCTCGAGTCGCGCGGAGCGGGGAGCTTCACGCAGCCGGACCTGTATCTGCGCGCGACGCTCATTTCCGAGATCCCGGGCTTCGACGTTCCGACCGGCGCTGAGCAGCCCTCGCTCTACCTGGCGATCCGGAACGGACAGATGATTCTGACCGGAGCGGCCTGGGACGCCGTCGATCTGAAGGGTGACGCGACGATTGCCGAGAACGGCGAGATCGATGGGGAGATCGTGGTGAACGCCGCGAACATGGCGCGGCTGAGCGGCATTCTCTTTCCGGGAACGGACTCCGGCATCACGGGCTCGGCCAGGATGGTGATCGACCTCGGCGGCTCGATCGAGTCGCTCGAGACGCTGCGCGTCACCGGCTCGGTTCCGGAGTTCACGTTCCGGATTTCCGATCACGAGTTCACTCCGGTGGAACCGGTGCGCTTCACGCTGGCGGACGGCGTGTTCAGTCTCGATTCCGTCCGTCTCCGTTCGGACGGTTCCAGCTTCGAGGCTTCTGGTTCGGTCCACCTCACCGGGGAGAAGGCGATCGAAGGACGAGTCGCTGGCCTGGTGGACGCCGGAATCCTGCAGCTCTATCTGCCCGGGTCGAGAGTGGCCGGGGACATCAACGTTTCCGCGACCGTGTCTGGAACGCTCGAGGTTCCCCGCATCCGGGGCACGGCGGAGGTTCAGGACGCCGAGCTTCGGCTGCGAGGGTTCCCTCAGCTCATCGACGATATCCGCGGGACGATCGTGTTCGCCGGCGACCGCATCGAGATCGATTCGCTCCGCGCCACGATCGGAGGGGGACAGGTGATCGCGGGCGGCTCGGTCGCTCTCGACGGTTTCACGCCCGAGCAGTTCGGGATCAGCACGCAGGGTACGGATGTCACGCTTCGGTTCGTCGACGGGCTGACGCTCTCGGGAGACTTCGACCTGCGGTTTTCCGGTCAGCCGCAGGAGGCGCTTCTCCAGGGTGAGGTGATCGTCGATCGCGCGCTCTACTCGCGGGATTTCGACCTCACGGGCGAGCTGCTCAACCGTCTGCTCATTCGCCGCGTTGCCGGTCCCTCGATCGCCGAGTCGTGGGAGGACAACGTCACGCTGAGAATCCAGGTGACCGCCGACGAGACGATCGCGATGAGAAACAACCTGGGCGATCTGACCGGAAGCGCGGACCTCGAGATCCGGGGCACGCTGGCCAATCCC
>JBHEOL010000366.1:0-9870 GCA_046261635.1 Thermoanaerobaculia bacterium
GATTCGAGGAATGATTGGCAAGAAGGTCGGAATGACCCAGGTGTTCGCCGAGGATGGCGCGATCATCCCGGTGACCGTGATCCAGGCCGGCCCCTGCCTCGTGGTCCAGAAGAAGACCGCGGAGAGCGACGGCTACGACGCTGTCCAGCTCGGACTCGTCGAGAAGGTCTCGAGCCGCCGCCTCACGGCGCCGGTTCGTGGACACTTCGAGAAGGCGAACGTCCCGCCGAGCCGGACGATCGTCGAGTTCGAGTACGAAGGCGAAGCGAACGTGGGCGACAAGGTCCTGGTCGACATGTTCAAGGCCGGAGACAAGATCGACGTGGTCGGACGCTCGAAGGGCAAGGGTTTTCAGGGCGTGATGAAGCGACACGGATTCGCCGGCGGCCGGGCCTCGCACGGCTCGATGTTCCATCGCGCTCCTGGCTCGATCGGGCAGTCGGCGTTTCCCTCCCGCGTCATGAAGGGAATGCGCATGGGTGGCCGCATGGGCGGAGAGCAGGTCACGGTCAAGAACCTCAGCGTCGCGAGAATCGACACTGAGAACAATCTGATTTACATCCGCGGAGCGGTCCCGGGCGGACGCAACTCGGTGGTGGTTCTTCGGCATTCGAGGAACGGGAAGCAGGGTGAGTAACCATGCCGACGATCGACGTTAAGGACATGCAGAGCAAGAAGGTCGGCTCGGTCGAGCTGCCGGACGCGGTGTTCGGCTACCCGTACAAGGAGCACCTGATCCACGAGGCCGTGCGCAACTACCTGGCCTCGCTCCGCGCGGGAACCCACAAGACCAAGACCCGTTCCGAGGTTTCCGGATCCGGCAAGAAGCCCTTCCGTCAGAAGGGAACCGGCCGGGCGCGTCAGGGCGGCAACCGTCCTCCGATCCATCGCCACGGTGGAACGGTGTTCGGTCCGGTCCCGCGCGACCACTCCTACAAGATGAACGTCCGCGAAAAGAAAGCGGCTCTTCGTTCCGCGCTGAGCTTCAAGCTGAAGGATGGAAAGATCGTCGCGATCCGGTCGTTCGAGCTCGACGAGCCGAAGACCCGCGGTCTGGTCCAGAGCTTCGGCTCGCTCGGGGTCGAGGGGAAGGCGCTCATCGTCGATTCGCTCGACAACGTGAATCTCTACCTCGCATCGCGGAATCATCCCCAGGTGCGGATGGTCGACCCGCTCCACGTCAACGTGTACGACGTGGTCAACAGCCGCTACATCCTCATTTCGGAAGCGGCGCTCGAGAAGCTCACGGAGGTGCTGGCGTGACGAGCCATGAAATCATCCGCCGTCCGCTGGTGACAGAGAAGAGCACCGGCATGAAGGAAACCTCGAACGTGATCGCGTTCGAAGTCGCCACTGGCGCCAACAAGATCGAAGTCAAGCGCGCGGTGGAAGAGTTGTTCAAGGTGAAGGTCGCAGAAGTGCGGCTGATCAACTTCCAGGGCAAGGTCAAACGGCTCGGCCGGTTCGCCGGGCGGCGCCGGAACTGGAAGAAGGCTTATGTGAGGCTGGCCGAGGGCCAGCAGGCTCCGGAGTTCTTCGAAGGAGTCTGAGACGTGCATGGACGCGCCTGAAACGCGCGTCCCTGCCAGGCGAGAAACCGAGAGGACATTATGCCTGTCAAGACATACAAACCGACTTCGCCGGGTATCCGGTTCGTGACACACGCGTCTTTCGACGCGCTGACCACGGATCGCCCCGCCAAGTCGCTCACCCGCGGGAAGATGAAGTCCGGCGGCCGCAACAGCAGCGGCCGGGTGACTTCGCGCTTCATCGGGGGTGGGCACAAGCAGCGTTACCGCCAGATCGACTTCCGGCGCGACAAGCACGGAGTTCCGGGTACGGTCGCGACCGTCGAGTACGATCCGAACCGCAGTGCCTGGATCGCCCTGATCAACTACGCCGACGGCGAGAAGCGTTACATCCTCGCTCCGGAAGGGCTCAAGGTCGCTCAGACCGTCATGGCGGGTCCGGAGGCCGACATCATCGTCGGCAACGCCCTGCCGCTGATCAAGATCCCGATCGGCACGACCGTGCACAACATCGAGCTGAAGGAAGGCAAGGGCGGACAGATGGTCCGTTCTGCCGGCGCCGCGGCGCAGCTGATGGCCCGAGAGGGCGATCTGGCCCTGCTGAGGCTTCCTTCGGGCGAGCTCCGGCGGGTCCACATCCGCTGCTATGCGACGATCGGTCAGGTCGGCAACATCGAGCACGAGAACGTTTCGATCGGCAAGGCTGGACGGTCCCGCCATCTCGGCAGGAAGCCCCACAACCGCGGCGTCTCGATGAATCCGGTCGATCATCCGCTGGGTGGTGGTGAGGGTAAGACCTCGGGCGGACGTCATCCGGTGACCCCGTGGGGCAAGCCGACCAAGGGACACAAGACCCGCAAGAACAAGCGGACGCAGAAGTTCATCGTCAAGCGGAGAACGAAGTAACACGGGGTCCCCTTTGGGGTCCCATTTGGAGAGAGATCGATATGGCGCGTTCAGTCAAGAAAGGGCCGTTCGTCGACGACCATCTGACCAAGAAGGTCGCAGAGATGAATCGTCAGCGTGACAAGAAGGTCATCAAGACCTGGTCGCGCCGTTCGACGGTCATCCCGGACATGGTCGGACACACGATCGCGGTGCACAACGGGCGGAAGTTCGTTCCCATCTACATCGCGGAAAACATGGTGGGGCACAAGCTCGGCGAGTTTGCGGTGACGCGAACCTTCAAGGGGCACAGCGGTAAGAAAGTCGAAAGGGCTGGAAGGCCGAAGTAAAGGTGCGACGGCGCGGCCGTTTCGCCCGCGTGAACGTGAGGAACCAACATGGAAGCGAGAGCACAGCTTAGATACATGAAGGCGTCGCCGCAGAAGGTGCGTCTGGTCGTCGACCTGGTGCGCGGCAAGAAGGTGGAGGACGCTCTTGAGGTCCTCCGATTCACCAAGAAATCGTGCGCCAAGGATCTCGAGAAGCTCCTGCGTTCGGCAGTGGCCAACGCGGAAAACGCGGAGGCGGGCGCCGACATCGACGAGCTCGTGGTCTCGAAGATCTGGGTGGACGAGGGTCCGCGGGAGAAGCGGATCCAGCCGGCGCCGATGGGGCGGGCATACCAGATCATCAAGCGCCAGTCGCACGTGACGGTAATGCTGAGCGACGAGGTCGTAGCCGAGGGCCGCAAGGGTCGGGCTCAGGCCGAGGCAAAAACGAAGAAGGCAAAGGCCAGCGGCCGCGCGCGGCGCAAATAACGGAGGCGACTTTGGGTCAGAAGGTACATCCCTACGGGTTCAGGCTCGGGTTCAACAAGACGTGGCATTCGCGCTGGTTTGCCGGCAAGACGTTCGCCGACATGCTCCATCGCGATCTGAAGCTGCGCGCGGACCTGAAAAAGCGGCTTTCGCACGCGGGCGTCGCGGAGATCGACATCGAGCGCACGGCGAACAAGATGCGCATCAACATCTACACCTCGAGGCCGGGAATCATCATCGGACGGAAGGGCGCCGAGGTCGACAAGCTTCGGGACGAGCTTCAGAAAATGGTTCCTGGTGAGGTCTACATCAACATCCAGGAGATCCAGCGGCCGGAGCTCGACGCGCAGCTCGTCGCCGAGAACATCGCAGGACAGCTCGAGCGCCGGGTGGCGTTCCGCCGGGCGATGAAGAAGGCGATGGAAAGCACGTTTCGCTTCGGCGGCAAGGGGATCAAGGTCCGAGTGAGCGGACGGCTCAACGGGTCGGAGATCGCCCGGAGCGAGTGGTACCAGGACGGTCGTCTTCCGCTGCACACGCTGAAGGCGGACATCGATTTTGGCCAGGCCGAGGCGAGGACCACGTATGGGGTCATCGGCGTGAAGGTCTGGTTGTACAAGGGTGAGATGGCCAAGCTCAAGAGCCGCCGTCGCATCGCGTAGGGCGAAAGCAAGCCGAAACGGAGAGTCGTCATCATGCTGATGCCGAAAAAGGTCAAGTTCAGAAAACAGCAGCGCGGGCGCCGTCGTGGCACCGCGACGCGGGGCGCGAAAGTCTCTTTTGGAGATTTCGGGCTGCAGGCGCTCGAGGCCGGTTGGGTCACCGCGCGGCAGATCGAAGCGGCTCGTATCGCGATGACGAGGCACGTCAAGCGCGGCGGCAAGATCTGGATCCGGATTTTTCCGGACAAGCCGATCACCAAGAAACCGCTCGAGACCCGCATGGGTAAGGGCAAGGGAGCTCCGGAAGAGTGGGTAGCCGTGATCAAGCCCGCCCGGATTCTCTATGAGATGGAAGGCGTGACGCGCGAGGTGGCCGAGGAAGCATTCCGGCTCGCCGCGCACAAACTGCCGATCAAGACGCGGTTCGTCACCCGCGAGGAGCTGGAGGTCATGAAATGACGAAGGCTGCCGACCTGAGAGAAAAGACCGACAACGATCTGCACAACCGGGAGAAGGAGCTGCGCGAGCAGCTGTTCAAGCTCCGGTTCCAGAGCTCGATGGGCTCGAGCGAGAACCCGCTCAAGATCCGTCAGGTCCGGCGCGAGATCGCGCGGGTCCAGACCCTGCTCAACGAGAAGAAGCGAGCGGCGGCCTCCCAGTGAGAACGCCGGAGAAAGACATCATGGCCAAAGAGAAGAACCAGCAGACCGTAGCCCCGCACAACGGCCAGACCAAGGTCGGAATCGTCGTCTCGAACAAGATGGAGAAGACGGTCGTCGTGGCCGTCGAGAACCTCGTCATTCATCCGATGTACCAGAAGTACATCCGACGGACGAATCGGTTCATGGCTCATTGTGAAGTCAGCGACGTGAACATCGGCGATCGGGTGTTGATCGAAGAGACCCGGCCGCTCTCACGGCGCAAGCGCTGGAATGTCCGGGAGATCCTGCAGAGGGCCGTCTAGCCCGCAGGATGGCTTGCGGCTACCCGCCTGGAAGGGCGGAGCCGGTTAGCCGGAAGCGAGAAGGAGATCAGTCATGATCCAGATGCGAACAGTGCTGAACGTGGCCGACAACACCGGCGCGAAGAAGATCTCGGCAATCAAGATGCTGGGCGGGTCTACCGCCGGGCAGTATGCCGGTATCGGCGACGTGATCACCGCGTCGGTCAAGGAAGCCTCCCCCGACGGAACGGTCAAGAAGGGGGCGGTGGTCAAGGCGGTCATCGTCCGGACGGTGAAGGAAACACGTCGCAAAGACGGCTCCTACATCAAGTTCGACGACAACGCCGCGGTTCTGATCAAAGACGACAACGAACCGGTCGGCACTCGCGTGTTCGGCCCGGTTGCACGTGAGCTTCGCGAGCGGCGGTTCATGAAAATCATCTCGCTCGCACCGGAAGTGCTCTGAGGAGACGGTAATGCTGGGAAACAACAAGAAGAACAACGAACAGTCGGCCACGCGCCGCCACGGCATCCGGAAAAACGACGAAGTCGTCGTGATCTCGGGTGGTGACCGTGGCAAGCGCGGCAAGGTCCTGGTTGTCATCCCGTCCAGGGGAGCGGCCATCGTCGAGCGGATCAACTTCCGCAAGAAGGCGACCAAGCCGAACCCTCAGAAGAATCAGAAGGGCGGGATCCTCGAGCGCGAGGCCCCGGTGCCGATGTCGAACCTGATGGTGGTCTGTCCGGCCTGCGGAGAACCGGCGCGTACGCGCCGCCACCGCAGTGGAGGCGAAGTCAGCCGTGCCTGCGCGAAGTGCGACGCGGAGATCGGCAATAAGTAGCGAACCCTGGGAGCGGTCCTATTTGCGGACCGCGGTGAGGAAAGCATGGCTGCGAGACTGAAGGAACTGTACAAGAACGAGGTCGCGAAGAAGCTTCGCGAGGAATTCGGCCTGGACAACCCGATGGCCGTTCCGAAGATCGAGAAGATCGTCCTGAACATGGGTCTCGGCGAGGCGATTCAGAACGCCAAGATCATGGACACGGCCGTCGAGGAGATGGCCATCATCGCCGGCCAGAAGCCCGTGATCACCAAGGCGAAGAAGTCGATCGCGGCGTTCAAGCTCCGCGAGGGAGTTCCCATCGGCGTGATGGTGACCCTCCGCGGGGAGAGGATGTACGAGTTCCTCGACCGGCTCATCAATATCGCACTCCCGCGAGTGCGCGACTTCCGGGGGGTTCCCACCCGCTCTTTCGACGGGCGCGGAAACTACACCATCGGAGTTCGGGACCACCTGATTTTCCCCGAGATCGACTACTCGAAGGTCGACAAATCGAAGGGGATGAACATCACGATCGTCACCTCGGCGCGGACCGACGAGCACGCACGCGGGCTGCTCCGCGAGCTCGGTATGCCGTTCGTCAAGTAGGCGCGCCTCATGGGGAACGGAAGTGAAGGAATGAAACGTCAAGGTAATCACGGAATGGCGAAGCGGCGCAGTGTCCTTCGCGTAGAGGGAAGAAGAAATGGCTAAGACTTCGATGATCGTCAAGGCTCAGCGGCAGCCCAAGTTTTCGTCGCGGAAAGTGAACCGCTGCAGAGTGTGCGGACGCCCGAGAGGGTACCTGCGGAAGTTCCAGCTCTGCCGTATCTGCTTCCGGAAACTTTCGCTCGAGGGTTACATCCCGGGCGTGACCAAGGCGAGCTGGTGAGCCCCGGACCCCGGGGGATCGAAGGAGAAACGCGATGTCGATGACCGATCCGATTGCAGATATGCTGACACGAATCCGAAACGGGATTCAGGCGCGGCACGAAAGAGTGGAGATCCCCGCTTCGAAGCTGAAGGTGGAGATCGCGAAAATCCTCAAGGACGAGGGTTTCATCACCAACTACAAGCTCGTGGAGGGACAGCTTCAGAACGTCCTCCGCGTCTACCTGAAATACGCCGACGACGGCGAGCCGGTCATTCACGGCATCGAGCGCACTTCGCGCCCGGGACGGCGGGTCTATCGCGGGAAGAGCGAAATTCCCCGCGTGCTCGGCGGCCTCGGACTGTCGATCGTTTCCACCTCGCGTGGCCTGATGTCGGACGCCGATGCGGCGCGCACCGGCGTGGGCGGCGAGGTCCTCTGCCAGATCTGGTAAGGAGAAGCTCATGTCTCGCGTAGGAAAGAAAGTGATCCCCCTGCCGAAAGGCGTGGAAGTCTCCCAGAAGGAGAACGAGATCGTCGTGAAGGGGCCGAAGGGCTCGCTGTCGACGTCGCTCGTGCCGGGCATCTCGATGAAGATCGAGGACGGCAGCGTCCTGTTCGAGCGAGCCGACGAGCAGAAGCAGACCCGCGCGTTCCACGGGCTGATGCGGGCGCTCGTGGCGAACAACGTCACCGGGGTCAGCGAGGGGTTCCGGAAGGAGCTCGACATCGTCGGTGTTGGATATCGAGCCGAGGTCAAGGCGAAGGAAGTCGTGTTCCAGCTCGGCTACTCGCATCCGATTCACTTCCGGATTCCGGAGGGAATCGAGATCACGGTCGACAAGGGTGGGCACGTGGTGGTCACCGGAATCGACCGGCAGCAGGTGGGACAGACCGCCGCCGAGATTCGCGGACTCCGACTTCCCGACCCCTACAAGGGGAAGGGCGTGAAGTACACGGGTGAGGTCATCCGCCGCAAGGCCGGAAAGGCCGCAGGCAAGTAAGCAACGGACCACAGCACGCCGGGTACATGCCTCGGCGGGAAGGAGTGGTGGAGAAACATGGATCGGGCAAAACAGAGAAGGACATCACGCAAGCGCATTCAGGAGCGCGTGCGGCGGAAGATCCGCGGGACGGCCGACAGGCCGCGCCTGGCGGTGTTCAAGAGCGCGCAGCACATCTACGCGCAGATCATCGACGACGTGGCGGGGCACACGCTGGTGGCGGCTTCGACCGTGGACAAGGATCTCCGCGGAACGAAGGCAGGGGCGAATGCCGCTGCGGCCAAGGCGGTCGGGGAGCTGATCGCCGAGCGAGGCAAGGGAGCGGGCGTGACGCGCGTGGTCTTCGACCGCGGCGGCTATCGCTATCACGGCAACATCAAGGCGCTGGCGGACGCCGCGCGCGAAAAGGGACTGCAGTTTTAAGGCAGTTGCCGCGTCGCCCATCGGTTGATGGGGGCGGGGCTCCGAAACGGAGGACATAGTGCAGCGTCAGAGACAGGGAGCTCCCCGCGGAGCGGATCGTCGCGATGACAGGTCCGATAGCGGTTTGATCGACAAAGTGGTTTACATCAACCGCGTGACGAAGGTCGTCAAGGGCGGAAAGAACTTCAGTTTCAGTGCCCTGGTCGTCGTCGGCGACGGCAAGGGGCGGGTCGGTTACGGTTCCGGAAAGGCGAAGGAAGTTCCTTCGGCGATCCGGAAAGGAATCGAGATCGCGAAGAAGAACATGATCCCGATCGCGATGGACGGCACCACGATCCCGCACCAGGCCCTCGGCCACTTTGGAGCGGGCAGGGTGCTGCTCAAGCCGGCATCTCCCGGAACGGGCGTCATCGCCGGCGGGCCGGTGCGCGCGATTCTCGAGTCGGCCGGGATTCAGGACATCCTGACCAAGTCGCTCGGGACGGCAAATCCGCACAACGTGGTCAAGGCGACCTTCAACGCTCTGACGAGCCTTCGCAACGCGAGTGAGTACGCCCGCCTTCGCGGCCGTGACGCTCAGGAGCAGCCGGCCGCCGAAGCTCCGCAGACGGAGGCGACCGAGTAATGGCCACCAAGAAATCCGCAGAGAACAAAACCGTGCGCATCCGCCAGATCCGGAGTGGCATCGGCTGCCCGGTCGAGATGCGCGAGACGCTGCGAGGGCTCGGCCTGCGCAGGATGCATCAGGTCGTGGAGCGGCAGGACACGCCGTCGGTCCGCGGAATGATCCGGAAGATCACGCACCTGGTCGAAGTCGTCGACTGAAAGGCTTCGCCCGCGGGCGGAGCGCGATATACGAGACGGGGTCAAAGTCATGGAATTGAGCAATCTGAAACCGAAAAAAGGCTCACGCCACGCGCGCAAGCGCATTGGGCGCGGTCCGGGATCGGGCCACGGAAAAACGGCCGGACGCGGTGAGAACGGGCAGAAGTCCCGCACCGGGTACTCACGCAAGCTCGGGTTCGAGGGCGGGCAGATGCCTCTGCAGCGCCGCCTTCCGAAGCGCGGGTTCACGAACATCTTCAAGGTCACCTATGCGGTGGTGAACCTGAGCGACCTCGAGAAGTTCGATTCGGGCGCGACGGTCGACCGCGACGCCCTGCGGAAGGCCGGCCTGGTTGGCGGCGGCCGTAGAAAGATCAAGGTCTTGGGCAACGGCGAGATCTCGAAGAAGCTCACCGTTCATGCCGACAGGTTCTCGGAGAGTGCCCGTCAGAAAATCGAGGCGGCCGGCGGGAGCTGCCAGGTGAACCAGTGAAGCTCGTAGAAGCGGCTCGGAACATCTTCGCCATCCCGGATCTGCGCAAGCGGGTGCTGTTCACGCTTGCGCTGCTCGCGGTGTACAGACTCGGATCGTACGTTCCGACACCGGGCGTAGACCCGGTCGCGCTGCAGGAATTCTTCACCGCGATGAGCGGCGGCGTGGTCGGGTTCCTGAATCTGTTCTCCGGCGGAGCCCTCGAGCGGCTTTCGATCTTCGCCCTGGGCATCATGCCCTACATCTCGGCATCGATCATCCTGCAGCTGCTCACGGTCGTCTGGCCGTATCTCGAGCGGCTGTCGAAGGAAGGCGAGCTCGGGCGCCGCAAGATCAACCAGTACACCCGGTACGGAACGATTCTGCTCTCGATCGTCCAGTCGATGGGCGTGGCGTTCTGGCTGAGGAGCCAGGCAGCTCCGGGCGGCGCGCCGCTGGTGCCGGCGAGCGTACAGGACTCGCTCTGGGGCATCGGGTTCCCGCTGATGACCGTGATCACGCTGACGACCGGCACGACCTTCATCATGTGGCTCGGCGAGCAGATCTCCGAGCGTGGGATCGGCAACGGAATTTCGCTGATCATCTTCGCTGGCATC
>JBHEOL010000022.1:0-2539 GCA_046261635.1 Thermoanaerobaculia bacterium
GCGGCGGGCAAGACCTTCGAGCCGGTCATCTATCCCGGCGCCGGTCATGCGTTCATGCGTCTCGGAGAGATGCCGGATGCGAAGCCGGCGAACCGCCAGGCACGCGATCAGGCGTGGGTCCGCTGGCTCGGCGCACTGCGGTGGTAAGTGGCGGAGGCTTCAGCCTCCGACTCTCGTGCCACGAAGCGCGCTCACGCAGACAGGCGCTGAACGCGGTCCCCGCCATCTCCCACGGCCCGCGCTCCGTGGCCCAGGCGGCGGAGGAAAGGATCCTCCGCCACAGTGTGGCCGCGGTTCTTTACCGCGGCCTCGTGCCACGAAGCGCGACCATCCAAGCAGGCTCTGAACGCGGGCCTCGCCATCTTTTCACGGCCTACGCTCCGTGGCATGAGTCGGCGGAGGAAAAGATCCTCCGCCACAGTGTGGCCGCGGTTCTTTACCGCGGCCTCGCAGCGGAGGATGAATCCTCCGCCACTGCGGGTTACGATGGCGCATGTTGCGAATCGGGGACGCGGAGCCCTCCGCCGTGGAGATGGTCGTGGCGACGTTCGTCGATCCGCGCGAGGCGGACGGCGCCGCCTCCGTGCTCCGCGAGAGCGGAATGGTGGCGAAGGTCAGCACCATGTCGACCATCACTCTGCCGGCCCGGAGCGAGCGGGAACCGGACAAGTTCGGCGTGGTCGTCGCCTCCACGGACGCCCGCCAGGCCATCGAAATCCTGCAGAAGCGGTTCGCGCCTCCCCAGGACGATCCGTTCGAAATCGATCTCGACGAGCCGCTCGAAGCGCCGCCCGAACCGCTGACCTGTCCCGAGTGCGGCTCCGAGCAGATCCGGAGCTACTCGACCGTCATCATCGCGATCGGCGCGGTCCTCATCCTGATGACGGTCGGATGGCTCACCGGATTCGACGAGATGTTCTATCTCGCGGCGGCGGTCGTCGGCCTCATCCTCTTCTTCGGGCCGAACCACCGCTGCGCACAATGCGGCCATCGCTGGATGGAGTAGGCTTGCCGTCATGAAACGCGTACTCGTCATCGGCGCGACCGGCATGCTCGGCCGCCCCGTCGCCCGCCAACTCATCGCCGCCGATTACAACGTCACCATCGCCTCGAGAAACCCCGAGAAGGTCGCCGGATTCGATGCCCCGGTCGTGAAGGCGGACCTCTTCGACATCGAGTCGCTGCGCAAGGCGTTCGAAGGTCAGGACGAGATTTATCTGAACCTCAGCGTCAACCGGGGCGGAGGTCCCCACGCGCGGCATCAGGAGTCGGAGGGGCTGCGAAACGCGATCGGCGTGGCGAAAGAACAGCAAAGTCCCCGGATCTCACTGATCTCGTCCCTCGTGCAGAACTACCAGGGGATGAACGGCTTCCACTGGTGGGAGTTCGACATCAAGCGCGAGGCGATCCGACTCCTCCGCGACTCCGGTCTCCCCTACTTCATCTTCTATCCCTCGAGCTTCATGGAGAACTTCACGCACGAGCAGCGTCAGGGCAACCGGATCATGCTCGCCGGTAAGTCGCGCGCGAAGATGTGGTTCATCGCCGGGGACGATTACGGGCGGATGGTCGCAAAGGCGATGGCGCTTCCCGCCGGCGTATCCGGCGAGTACATCGTCCAGGGTCCGGAGGGGTTCACGTACGATGAGGCGGCAAGGGTGTACGTCGAGAGCTCGCCCGAAGATCTCAGGATCTCCCATGCGCCGCTCTGGCCCCTCCGCCTCGCCAGTATCTTCAAGCCGTCGATGCGCGACCTCGTGAAAATTCTCGTCGCGCTGAACAACTATCCGGAGCAGTTCGACTCGGAGAAAACGTGGAGCGAGCTCGGGCGTCCGCAGATCACGCTTGCAGATTTCGCAAAAGCGGCCTCTCCTGCACATTGACGCCGTGATCGGGAAGTCGCCTCGCCGGCGGGATGTTCGCTTCGTCGTGCACTCCTCCCGGCTCCCTTACCTCAGGCGACTCCTCGGATTCTCTTTTCTCCTGGTCCTCGCGGCCCCCACGCTCTCCGCGCAGCCGTTCCCCATCTCGGAGCCAGCTCCG
Source organism: Thermoanaerobaculia bacterium (assembly GCA_046261635.1). Classification (GTDB taxonomy): domain Bacteria; phylum Acidobacteriota; class Thermoanaerobaculia; order Gp7-AA8; family Gp7-AA8; genus JBHEPS01. Next base: position 2,044 of record JBHEOL010000022.1, read on the forward strand.
CGTGAGGCGCTCGTCAAGGCGGCCGGTCTCGCGAGCGACGGCACGGAGTTTCTGACGGTCTGGCAGCCGGCCTCCGGAGCGGACGTGCTTTTCGCGACACCGCTCGACCGATTCGGCGCGGCACGAGGTCCCGCGAAACCGGTCGCTGTCAGCACCGCGCAGACGAGCTTCGGATTGCGGATCGGCGCGCTCCTCTGGGCGGACACGCGTTACCTTCTCATCTATTGGCATAACAGCCAGCTCGGGGTCACCGAGATCGACCGCGACGGCAACGTCATCGCAAGATGGAGCCCCGTCGACTTCGGTCCAACCCTCGGCGAAGCTTTCTGGGTCGACGGCGGCCTCTATCTCACTCAGTTCTCCGGGAGGGTGGCGGTCCTCGACCAGATCCGGCCCGACGGATCGATCAGGCGGGTGGGGAGCACATCGACCTACGAGCGCCTCGCTCCCGGCCACGGCGGCTGGTACGGTCTGGGGACGGCACCCCTGCGGCTGC